>DAOVAE010000136.1 GCA_030671225.1 Desulfobacteraceae bacterium | reverse complement strand
TCCCCTGCTCTACCGACTGAGCTACCTCGGCTTGTTAAAATTAAATTAGTATTGCTATTAGACGCACTATTTTTTGTCAAGATTTTTTTGACTCATATCACCAAAAACATATTGCAACAAAACTGATGCTGCAATAGTCGCAGTTTCGGCTCTCAAGATACGGGGTCCAAGGGCGGCGGTAACAAATCCCTGGTCCCTGGCGCTTTCAATTTCCCGGGAGGTAAAACCACCCTCCGGCCCCAACATGGCAAAAATTGTATTAATTTGCTGCCTGGGCTCAGGCAATTCGGCATTTGCTGATCTAAATTCACTTTCCCAGAAAACGACTTTTAAGTCGTAAGACTCTCCAAGATTCAGCACCTCCCCAAAGGATACTGTTTTACCGATTTCCATAATACGGCCGCGTTTGCACTGCTTGAGAGCTTCTTTTGCAATTTTTTCCCACCTTTGCGTGCGTGCTGAGATTTGTTTTTTTTCGGGCCTGGGAACAGATCGTTCGGCAAAAAAAGGTATCCATTTTGTTACTCCGAGCTCGGTAAGCTGCCGGACAAGAGCGTCCATTTTCTTTTCTTTTAAAAACGCCTGGGCAATAACAATTTGGACAGGTGACTCGGCTGTTGAAGGAAAGCTGTCTGTTATGGATACTTTTATCTTTTCCGGAGATAAAGCGATGATTTCAGCCCGGTATTCAAACCCTTTGCCGTCAAAAAAGCCTATCTTATCACCCGGTTTAAGGCGCAATACGGTTTTTACATGCCTGGCATCAGAACCGGTAATAACAGCTGTTGTACCGGATATTGCCGATTGTTCGATAAAAAAATACCGCATACTCTTCCTTATAGTTCAGTCAGGTATATTGTAAATCATTTTTTTTACTAAACCGGTTGCGTTGCATGTTAAGCGAAATCAAATCTGACGGCTTCGTAAAAAGTCCAACTTCTGCGTTGCGCTGCATCCTTCGTCACTGCAGCGTACTATAAGTATGCTCCCTACGGGACCGGCGGATAGCCGATTCCTCAGGATTTGCGCGCCTTGAATTTGGAGCTTTTTACTTTGCCGTCGGATTTTGACTTTTTACGAGCTCACCAAAGGGAAATTTTGCAAAAAAGCAAATATCTTGACACAGTGCATGCCCTGTGGTAAATTTTTTTCGATTATAGGGTGTTTGTTTATGATGTACGGCACGTTATGGCACACGGAGGATTGATATGACAGACAATAATGATCCAGATAAAAAAATTGAGGGGGCAGAATCCACGGAAGATGAAGAAATTATAGAACTCAAAGAAGAGACAAGCGATATGTCTCAAGGCGATGAGGAGATTATTGACCTTCTGGAGGCTGTTGATGAACCTGGCTTAGAAGATGAAAAGGAAGACATCGTCGCAGAAGGAGCAGAATCAGCAGAGGAAGAGGTCATAACATTAACCGAAGCAATGAGCGATACCCCCCAAGAAATAGAGGAAATCGGTGAGACTATCCCTGTAACCGTCGATACATCTCGGGAAGCAGAGGATATTACTAATTTAGAAGGTGATCCCTTAGAAGAAACTAGTGACTTTGATGATGAATTAGGCGAGGAAGTAGCCTTTGATCAGGCCCTGAGTGATGATTTTGTCGATTCGCTGGGAATGGAACTCGACTCTAAAGAAGATGTTTCGGAGGATTTGCTTGATGCTAAAAAGGTGTCGGATGCGCAGATGGAAGCAGCTTTGGAGCGTGTTATAAAAAAGATGTTTTACGAAAAGATCGATGGTATTCTTGTCGAGGTAATTGAAAAAACTGTCACAAGGGAATTAGAAAGATTAAAAAGTGTCCTGCTCCAAGGTGTAGCGGGAAACGAAAAATGATAGTTCCTTTATACAGCAATTACATTTTGCCTGATTAATCTGATCATAGTAAAAAAACCGAATGGTAAAAAATCGGGGATTATTTAATAATCCCCTTTTCAATTTTTTGCCCGTATCCGGATGCTACGTGCTATATACGCAACTCAACAGGTTTTACAGAATACCTCTGTTATAAACTTCTTTAAGGGTTCACGAAAAAATAAATTTACAATTTTGGGAGTTGAGGCGCCCGGCTGGCAAGGCACGAAAACTTAAGGAATATCAAGCATATTTCGAGTTTTCGTAACGCAGCCAGTCGGGATGCATCGGCATCCAAAACGTGAAGTTATTTTTGAGTGAGCCCTAAGTAGCTGAGTTGTTGGCGATATCTGAAATTAAGGATTAATATAATATGAATTCCAATCTTCTTAACAAGGGTTATGAACCACATGATGTGGAAAAACGCTGGTACGATTTCTGGGAAAAAGAATTGCTGTTTGCGGCCAGGGAGGAAAAACACGATCAAAAAAGCTATTCCATTGTAATCCCTCCGCCAAATATCACCGGCGTTCTTCACATGGGTCACGCGCTTAATAATACATTGCAGGATATTCTCTGCCGCTACAGGAGATTGCATGGCGATAATGTCCTGTGGATGCCCGGTACCGACCATGCAGGAATCGCCACCCAGAATGTTGTGGAAAAAAAGCTCGCCGATGATGGTATGGATCGCCATCAGGTTGGCAGAGAAAAGTTCATAGAGGCTGTTTGGGAATGGCGCAGTGAATATGGCAGTACCATCATCAATCAACTTAAACGCCTTGGAGCCTCATGTGACTGGGATCGTGAACGTTTTACCATGGACGAGGGGCTTTCAAGAGCCGTACGCAAAGTTTTTGTAAACCTGTACCACGAAGGTCTTATCTACCGCGGCAATTATATTATTAATTGGTGCCACCGTTGCCATACAGCGCTTGCTGATCTTGAAGTCGAACATGAAGAGCATGATGGTCATCTGTATCATGTGCGGTATCCTTTTACAGACGGAACAGGTGGTGTCGTTGTTGCAACGACCCGGCCTGAAACCATGTTAGGTGATACGGCCGTAGCGGTAAATCCAAACGATGAGCGCTACCAAGGCATCGAGTCCCTTCAGGTGATTCTTCCCCTTATGAACAGAACAATTCCAATCATTAAAGACAAATATGTGGACATGTCGTTTGGAACCGGGGCATTAAAGATTACACCTGCGCATGACCCAAACGACTTTGAAATCGGCAACAACCATAACCTGGAACGTATCAAAGTTATCGGTGATGACGGCCTGATGACGTCAGAAGCAGGCAAGTTCAAAGGACTTGATCGGTTCAAATGCAGGGAAGTCGTGGTTAAAGCACTTAAAGAAGAGGGGCTTCTTGAAAAGATTGAGCCGTACCAGCACAGCATCGGTCACTGTTACCGGTGTAAGACTATAATTGAACCTAATTTGTCAAAACAGTGGTTTATCAGGACAAAGCCCCTTGCAGAAAAAGCTATCCATGCAGTTAAGAACGGTGATACAAAGATCATTCCTGAAATATGGACCAAAACTTATTTTGAATGGATGAACAACATTAAGGACTGGTGTATTTCAAGGCAGATCTGGTGGGGACACCAGATCCCGGCATGGACCTGCAATAAGTGTAAAGAAATAATTGTTGCCATGGATATACCTGAAACGTGTCCGGCTTGTGGAGGAACAGATCTTGTACAGGACACAGACGTGCTGGATACCTGGTTCAGCTCCGCCCTGTGGCCTTTTTCAACCATGGGATGGCCGGATGAGACACCGCTTTTAAAATTGTTTTATCCCACTTCTGTTCTTGTTACCGGTTTTGATATTCTCTTTTTCTGGGTAGCCCGAATGATGATGATGGGTATTCATTTCATGGAGGATGTGCCGTTTAAAGATGTCTATGTGCATGCCCTGGTGCGTGATGAAGAGGGCAAAAAAATGAGCAAGTCGACCGGAAATGTAATCGATCCCTTGAGCGTTATTGACCGCTATGGAACCGATGCATTCCGCTTTACCCTGGCCGCTTTTGCAGCCCAGGGCAGAGATGT
>DAOVAE010000016.1 GCA_030671225.1 Desulfobacteraceae bacterium | reverse complement strand
TGATGTAATCGGCATGACCCGGACAATCAACATGAGCATAATGACGATTCAAAGTCTCATACTCAACGTGCGCCGTCGCTATGGTGATACCACGCTCTTTCTCTTCCGGGGCTTTGTCTATCTGGTCAAAAGGAACAAACTGAGCCATGCCCTTCATCCCCATGTGCTTGGTTATCGCCGCCGTCAAGGTCGTCTTGCCATGATCTATATGACCTATCGTACCCACATTTACATGCGGCTTGGTCCTCTCAAACTTTTCCTTCCCCATCTTTTTGTCCTCCCTTTAGAGCGAGTTCACAATAAAGTTTACCAGCGGTAATGCGCAAACGCCTTGTTTGCCTCAGCCATCTTATGGGTGTCTTCTTTCTTTTTAACAGCAGCCCCTCTCTTATTGGAGGCATCCAAAAGCTCGGCCGCCAGTTTATCAACCATCCCTTTTTCAGGTCTTTTGCGAGCAAAACCTATGATCCAACGAATTCCCAGAGCCGTTTTCCGGGATGGCCGAATTTCTGTGGGAACCTGATAGGTTGAACCTCCTACACGACGCGACTTGACCTCAATCATCGGCTTTACATTTTCAACTGCCTGTTCAAAAATCTTGACAGGAGATTCTTTTGTCCTTTTTTCGATGACATCGAAGGCATTATACAGAATCGACTCTGCAGTACTCTTTTTCCCGTCTCGCATTATAGATTTTATAAACTTTGAAACCAGCTTATTGTTATACTTGGGATCGGGTATGATTATCCGCTCAGGAACTTCTCTTCTTCTTGGCATATGTTACACCATTAATATCTCGTTGCTATTTGTTATCCATTTTCATGCCACAAGATTCAGGCACGGTGCATATTACATCATGTATTTTGTACCATTTTTCTACCTGGGCTTCTTGGAGCCGTATTTTGATCTGCCCTGTTTTCGATCCTCGACGCCAAGTGTATCAAGAGTGCCTCTGACAATATGGTACCTTACACCAGGCAGATCCTTAATACGTCCACCACGAACAAGAACAACCGAATGTTCCTGGAGATTATGCCCTATGCCGGGGATATATGCTGTAACTTCTATACCGTTGGTCAGTCTGACTCTGGCAACTTTCCGCAAGGCAGAATTAGGCTTCTTGGGTGTTGAAGTATAAACGCGTGTACAGACTCCTCTTTTCTGAGGAGCACCCTTCAGTGCCGGAGTATTTGTCTTTTTCTTTATTCGCTTCCTTCCCTTTCTTACTAACTGATTAATGGTCGGCATTTTCTCCCCTGAATCCTTTTATATTCATAATTAGGCTGTATCGACAAAATGTTAACTATTAGACATGTATCCTCAGATTGTCAAGCGTTTTATATAGAAATAATCGTAATAGTTTAGTTCTTTGAAACAAATCGATTTCAAACGAGCGGAAATATTTTCAAAAAGCTGAAATGTTACAAATAATCCATTATTTAGTGCCCGAACGAAAACTAGGATTTTTTGTTAAGATCAAGGAAGACGAAAATTTTAACCACAGGAATACATTGAGTATTTCGAGGATTAAAATTTGAGTCTGACACAGATATTGGCGAAAAAGACAGTTTTCGTTCAGGCACTATTTAAAACAAGTCTTAACCGGCTGAAACCTCAACATCTCTGTATTTATAAAGGCCGGTCCCCGCAGGAATGATTCTTCCCATAATAACGTTCTCTTTAAGCCCCTGAAGGTTGTCTTCTTTGGCAGCAATGCTGGCATTAGTAAGGACCTTGGTCGTCTCCTGGAATGAAGCGGCAGATATAAAGCTTTCAGTGGAAAGTGATGCCTTGGTAATCCCCAGTATAAGGTGGTCAGCAACAGCGGGCTTCTTTCCTTCCTCAATTACTGCCCGGTTAATTTTTTCAAATATCTTTCTGTCAACCTGATCTTCAATAATAAAATCGGTATCACCAGCATCAATAACTTTAACACACCGCATCATTTGCCGTACAATAACCTCTATATGCTTATCATTTATCCGGACTCCTTGTAAGCGGTAAACCTCCTGGACTTCATCAACAAGATAGCGTGCTAATGCAATCTCACCTTTGATATTCAATATGTCTTGAGGAATAGCCGAACCGCTTATCAGTGCCTCGCCTGCTCTGACATAATCACCTTCAAAAACGTTTATATGTTTACCGTGTGAAATCAGATATTCCTTCTTTTCACCAACATCTACAGGCGTAATAATAACTTTCTGTTTACCTTTTTTCGTGGCCTTGGCTATCGAAACATACCCGTCTATTTCACTCAAAACTGCGGTTTCTTTGGGTTTTCTAACCTCAAAGAGTTCGGCCACCCTTGGAAGACCGCCGGTAATATCCTTTGTCTTGGTCGTTGCTCTGGGGAGCTTTGTAATCACATCACCAGCTTTAACATCATCTCCTTCTTCAACAAGCAAAATAGCATTTATCGGTAGTAAATATCGCGCCATCTCCGATGATCCCGGCAGCTTGACTGTTTTTCCATCTCTGCCCTTGATTGAAATCCTTGGACGTTCCTCACCGCTTTTGGATTCGATGATTGTACGACTGGATTTGCCTGTAACAGGGTCGACCTTCTCCTGCATGGTCTTCCCGGATATAACATCACCAAATTTAACGGTCCCGTCAACTTCTGAAATAATTGGCGTTGTAAAGGGATCCCAGGTTGCCAGAAGATCTCCGACCTTAACTTGATCACCGTCTTTTACCTCAATGTGGGCTCCGTAAATGACAGGGAACCTTTCTCTTTCGCGTCCGGTATCACTAACTATGGCTATTTCACCCCCCCGCCGGCTCATAACTACAAATATATTTCCATCTTTTTCCACAACATTAAGATTAAGAAATTTAACCTTACCTTCGGCCCGGGATCTGATGTCGGCCTGCTCAACCCTTCGGCTGGCCGTTCCTCCAATGTGGAATGTACGCATAGTCAACTGGGTTCCGGGCTCACCGATTGACTGAGCCGCAAGAATTCCGACCGCCTGACCAATTTCGACTTTTGCTCCGTGGGAAAGGTCCCGGCCATAGCACTTGGCACACACACCATGCTTGCTCTTGCATGTCAGAACCGACCTGATTTTCACTCTGGCAACTCCTGCATTTTCAACGATCTTTACGGCTTCTTCATCCAGATCTTCACCGGCCTTGACAATCACCTCTTCAGTAAACGGATCATTGATATCCTCCATGGCAACACGCCCTAAAATACGTTCCTCAAGACGCTGAATCACTTCACCGCCTTCCATCAGAGATTCAACCTCAACACCCAGCATAGTTCCGCAGTCATCTTCGGAGATAATACAGTCCTGGCCAACATCGGCAAGCCGCCGGGTAAGATATCCCGAGTTGGCGGTCTTTAAGGCCGTATCTGCAAGGCCCTTTCTGGCGCCGTGAGTCGAAATGAAATATTGAAGTACGGAAAGGCCTTCCCTGAAATTAGCGCTAATTGGTGTTTCGATGATTTCACCAGACGGTTTCGCCATAAGTCCTCGCATCCCTGCAAGCTGACGCATCTGATCCTTGCTGCCTCTGGCCCCGGAATCTGCCATCATGTAAATGGGGTTAAAACTTTCTTCAATAACAGGCTTCCCGTCCTCATCAAGAACAGGGTTGCCTTCAGTGTCGGCTACAGTAGCCATCCTCATTGCTTTCATCATCTCATCGGCCACATCGTCAGTCGCTTTTGCCCATATATCAACAACTTTGTTATATTTTTCACCCTGTGTGATAAGACCCTCTACGTATTGACTGCCGATTTTATCGACCTGCTTTTCGGCCTTTTTCAAAATATCCGATTTGGCAGACGGTATGATCATGGCGTCAATAGAAATAGAAAGCCCGCCTTGGGTTGAGTATTGGTAACCGATGTCTTTCAATCTGTCGGAAAGGATAACCGTAGCCTTTGGCCCCAGATTTCTGTAGGCATAATTTACAAGCTCGCTAAGCGTCTTTTTATCCCTGACATTGTTGACTGTAGAAAAAGGTATCTCCGACCGTTTCTTAATCACTTGAAAAATATGATGGGCTTCATCTGCAAAAATAACGTCGCTTATCTCTCCTTCTTCCAGAGCAAAGACTTTTTCAGTATCTTCATCCGAAGTAGTGAATATCCGCTTGAACTCGTCATTTCTGAATAGACCGATGAGCCCTTTATTATCCCTATCAAGACCTTTGGAATATTGGACCACCATTTCAGTAAAATCCTCACCGGCCTTAAGCTTTCCTAGAACGGTCCCCGCCTCATCTTCATCAAAAACTTTGATATGACTCATCATCATTATGTTACCCTTGGGAATAATTTCCCAAAGCAGTATGCGCCCAACGGTTGTATTAAACCTTTCTCCGTTCATTCGAACGATAATCTTGGCGTGAAGATCAACGGCTTTGTCATCATATGCACATCGAACCTCTTCGGGATTTGCAAATATTTTCCCTTCGCCTTTGGATCCGGTAACCCCTCTTGTCATGTAATATATACCGAGAACAATATCCTGACTCGGCACAATTATCGGGCTCCCATTCGCCGGAGAAAGTATGTTGTTGCTGGACAACATCAATATCCTGGCCTCTATCTGAGCCTCCACTGAAAGGGGTATATGAACAGCCATCTGATCACCGTCGAAGTCTGCATTAAATGCCGTACAGACCAGCGGGTGAAGCTGCAGAGCCTTTCCTTCAATGAGAATCGGCTCAAACGCCTGAATCCCCAGCCGATGAAGAGTGGGGGCGCGGTTCAAAAGAACCGGATACTCCTTTACCACCTCATCTAAAGTATCCCAGACCTCCGGAACTCCCCGTTCCACCATCTTCTTGGCACTCTTTACCGTTGACACGATCCCTTTTTGTTCGAGACGATAATAAATAAACGGTTTGAACATCTCCAGGGCCATCTTTTTTGGCAGGCCACACTGATGTAACCTGAGGTCCGGCCCTATGGTGATAACGGTACGGCCAGAATAATCGACCCTTTTCCCTAAAAGATTCTGCCGGAAACGTCCCTGCTTGCCTTTCAAGGTATCACTCAGCGATTTTAACGGCCGTTTGTTAGTTCCCATAATCGCTCTGCCGTGACGACCGTTGTCGAAAAGAACATCCACCGATTCCTGAAGCATCCTTTTCTCATTCCGAACAATAATGTCAGGAGCCTTTAAATCTATAAGTCGTTTTAACCTATTATTGCGATTAATGACCCTTCGATAGAGGTCGTTTAGGTCAGATGTTGCAAATCTCCCACCCTCAAGAGGGACAAGCGGCCGTAAATCCGGCGGAAGAACCGGAATAACATCCATGATCATCCAGGTCGGTTCTACTCCCGAACGCCTGAATGCATCGATAATTTTTAGCCGTTTGGAGAGCTTTTGCCGTTTTGCCAAAGAACCGGTGGTATTAATATCAACTCTCAGTTCATTATTTATTACATCGAGATCGAGATTCTCCAGCAGTATCTTAACAGCTTCGGCCCCTATTCCCGCTTCGAATTTGTTCCCGTAGATTTCACGTGCCTCTCGATATTTTTCTTCCGATAGAAGCTGATGGCGGTTAAGATCCGTATCTTTGGGGTCGATAACAATATAACTGTCAAAGTAAATCACTTTATCCAGACTTTTTAGCGTCAGATCAAGAAGATTGCCGATCTTGCTCGGGAGGCTTCTCAAAAACCATATATGAGAACAAGGTGTAGCGAGTTCTATGTGCGCCATTCGCTCCCTTCGGACCTTGGATTGAATAACTTCCACACCACATTTTTCACAAATAACGCCCCTGTGTTTCATCCGCTTATATTTTCCGCAGTTGCACTCGTAGTCTTTTGTGGGGCCGAAAATCTTGGCACAGAAAAGACCGTCACGCTCGGGCTTAAAAGTCCTATAATTAATTGTCTCCGGTTTCTTAATCTCCCCATTTGACCATTCTAAAATCTGCTCGTGTGATGCCAGGGCAATCCTAACACTTGTATAAAGCCTTGGATCAGTTGGTTTGGTGAAGAAATCGTATAAAGTTTCCATTTATGTTCCTTCCATAAGGGTTATATTTAAACCTAGACTCTTCAATTCCTTGGTCAAAACCTTGAAAGATTCAGGCAGGCCCGGATCGAGAGTATTCTGACCTTTTACGATCTTTTCATACATACGAGTCCTTCCTGCCATGTCATCCGACTTAACTGTTAAAAACTCTTGTAGAGCATTCGCCGCTCCATAAGCCTCCATGGCCCAGACCTCCATTTCACCAAGACGCTGACCGCCGAATTGTGCTTTGCCGCCAAGCGGTTGCTGGGTCACGAGCGAATATGGACCAATAGAGCGTGCATGGATCTTGTCGTCAACAAGGTGATGAAGTTTCAGCACATACATAGTACCAACGGTGATCTTTTCTTTAAAAGGCTCTCCGGTACGCCCGTCGAACAAGTTAGTCTGAGCGGTTGTTGAAAGCCCTGCCTCAGCGAGAAGATCTTTTATCTCATCCTCTTTGGCACCATCAAAAACCGGTGTGGACATGTGAACACCATCTTTATAATTGCTTGCAAATTCAAACAAACCTTCATCTTCCAAGCCGTCGATCATCTCCGTGGCAGACGTATCAGAGAATATCCGCTTAAGTTTCTGTCGAAGGGCCTTACTTTTTCTTTCTTCCAAAAGCCTGTTAATCTGATCGCCAAGACCTTTTGCAGCCCAACCCAAATGAATTTCCAGAACCTGTCCCACATTCATCCTGGATGGGACTCCCAGAGGATTCAGGACCATATCAACCGGTGTCCCGTCCTCAAAATAAGGGAGGTCTTCCTGGGGAAGAATTCTCGATACAACGCCCTTGTTACCGTGGCGGCCGGCCATCTTGTCACCAACGGACAGCTTACGCTTCATGGCTACATAGACTTTAACCATTCTGATTACTCCAGGAGGAAGGTCATCGCCTTTCTCGTAACGGCTTACATTCTGTTCAAAAGACTTTCTGCAACGCTCGCATTGAGCCCTGTATCGCTCAAGAATATTATGGATCTGTTCGGTCAATTTAGGACTTTTAAGTACAATCCCCTCAAGCTGAGCCACGGGAATCTCGGCCAGCATCTCTGGAGCTATTTCGCTCCCTTTAGAAATCAGAACCTTCTTGCCTTTTTTCAGGGTTGTGAAACATTTCTGACCCACAAGCAATTTTTCCAGCTCCGTGCGAACCACATCATTAATGACTGCAAGCTTATCATCTCTTTCTTTTTTAAGTTCAGCGATCTCCTCTTCTTCGATCAACCTGCTGCGATTATCCTTCTCAATACCCCGTCTTGAAAATACTTTTGCATCGATCACAATCCCTTGTACACCAGGAGGTACCCGTGAAGAACTATCTTTTACATCTCCTGCTTTTTCACCGAATATGGCACGCAGAAGCTTTTCTTCAGGAGAAAGCTGTGTTTCACCCTTAGGCGTTACCTTGCCTGCCAGAATGTCTCCCGGTCCGACTTCAGCGCCAAGCCTTATAATACCGCTTTCATCCAGATCCTTTAAGGCTTCATCGCCAACATTCGGAATGTCTCGCGTGATTTCTTCTCTGCCCAGCTTGGTATCTCTGGCCACTACTTCAAACTCTTCAATGTGGATGGATGTATACACGCCCTCCCGGTGAAGTCTCTCGCCCACCAGAATCGAATCCTCAAAATTATAACCACCCCATGGCATGAATGCCACCGTTATATTTTTGCCCAGAGCAAGTTCGCCGTGTTCTGTTGCAGGACCGTCTGCTATGACCTCTCCTGCTTTGACCTTTTGTCCTTTTCTTACAATCGGACGTTGATTGAAACATGTATTCTGATTACTCCGTATGAATTTTGAAAGGTTGTATATCTTAACCGGTATTTCGGAACCATCATCGCCGTTTTGAGGTTCATGCTTCAGAACAATACGGGAAGCATCCACGTCCACCACTGTGCCATCATACTTTGCAACAACCGTAACGCCTGAATCCTTGGCTACCACTCCCTCAACACCTGTACCCACCAGAGGCGCTTTGTTTACAATCAGGGGGACCGCCTGGCGTTGCATGTTCGATCCCATCAACGCTCTGTTGGCATCATCATTTTCTAAAAACGGTATCAGGGATGCGGATACACTCACCAGTTGGTTGGGAGAAATATCCATCAGTTCTATATCTTCGGCCTTGATCATCATGAACTCCCCTTTTACTCGTGATGTTACAAGGGGATTGACATATTTTCTGTTTTCGTCAACAAGTGCGTTAGCCTGGGCGATCGGGTGCTCCTTTTCTTCAAAGGCACTGATAAAACGAACATCCTGCAATACAGTGGCATCTTTTACAACACTGTACGGCGTTTCAATGAATCCATATTCATTAACCCTGGCATAAGTGCTAAGGGAAACAATAAGACCTATGTTGGGCCCTTCCGGCGTCTCTATGGGACAGATCCGCCCGTAATGTGACGGATGCACATCCCTTACCTCAAAGCCGGCTCTTTCACGAGTTAATCCACCCGGACCCAGGGCGCTCAGACGCCGTTTATGGGTCGTTTCTGAAAGCGGGTTGGTCTGATCCATGAATTGGCTGAGCTGGCTGGTCCCGAAGAATTCTCTAACCACAGCTGAAACCGGTTTGGGGTTGGCCAAGTCGTGCGGCATAAGCGCATCGACCTCTTGAAGGCTCATCCGTTCTTTAATAGCCCGTTCCATGCGGACAAGTCCGATACGATACTGGTTCTCTAAAAGTTCACCGACCGCACGTACCCGTCGATTCCCAAGATGATCGATGTCATCAACAGCTCCCTGGGTATCTTTTAATCTTACCAGGGTTTTGGCTGCAAGGAGTATATCCTCTTTTCTTAGAGCTTTAAGGTCGATGGAGGAGTTAATATCAAGGCGAAGGTTAATCTTCATTCGACCCACACCGGAAAGATCGTAATAGGAGGACTTGAAAAACATGTGGTCAATAAAATCCTGAGCCACTTCCGGTGTTGAGGGATTACCTGGTCTGAGTCTTCGATATATCTCAATAAGTGCTTCCTCTTTTTTTTCGACCTTATCCAAAAGCAGGGTTTTGTGGATGGAGTCACTGCTGGTTGCACCATCGATGACAAGCAGTTCAAATTTATCTATACCGGCATCAAGCAAGGATTGAAAAACTTCTTCAGTAAATATTTGGTTGCATTTTACTATAGTCTCTCCATTGCCGGGATCAACTATTGTATTTGCGAAAACCATATCGAGAATATCTTCAACATTTAAAGGAATCAATTCTACATTTGCGGATTTCATCCGCTTGATCGCCGTTTTAGTGAACACACGCCCTTTCAAAATTATATTTTCGCCTGTTTTAGGATCATTGATATCCAGGCTGGCACGCTGCCCTCTCAGCAACTCTTCATCAAACTTCTTGAATATCCGCTTTTTATGGATAACAATTTTTTCTGTCTGATAAAAATAGGCCAGGATATCTTCGGAAGTATAGCCAAAAGCTTTAAAAAGGATCGTAACAGGAAATTTACGCCTCCTGTCGATCCGAATATTAACGATATCTTTGTGATCGACCTCCATATCGATCCACGACCCGCGTACCGGTATAATCCTGGAAGTATAGATAACCTTGCCGCTGGAATGTGTCTTCCCTTTGTCATGATCGAAAAATACGCCGGAAGATCTATGGAGTTGGCTTACTACAACACGTTCGGTTCCATTAATGATAAAAGTTCCATTATCTGTCATTAAAGGAATTGTGCCGAAGTAGATTTCCTGCTCCTTGATATCACGGATGTTCGTAACTCCTGTATCCTTATCAATATCGTATACCACAAGCCTGACAGTGATTCGGATCGGAATCTCATAGGTCATTCCCCTGTGTATGCACTCCTGAATGCCGTGCTTAACCTCGGCGAATCTGTAAGATACAAATTCAAGAGATGCACTTCCGGTAAAATCCTTTATCGGAAATACGGACTTAAAAACGGCCTGCAGGCCGATATCTTTACGTTTTTCCGGAGGAACGTCCATTTGCAAAAATCGGCCGTATGATTCCCGTTGCACTGCTATAAGATCAGGAATATCAACTATCTTTTGAATCTTGCCGAAGTTTTTCCTTATACGCTTATTTGTCAAAATCCTTGCCGACATGGCATCTCCAATATATTAAATTTGGTTATGGGGTTATAGGTTATAGGTTATAAGAACATGTGTATTATATGGCCGGTATTGAAATACTAAGCACACCACCTTTTGCCCTATGACCCATTACCTATTTCCTAATTATATATTACTTTATTTCAACCTGAGCGCCTGCCTCTTCAAGCTGGTTCTTAATCTTTTCAGCCTCATCTTTAGGAATTCCTTCCTTTACCGGCTTTGGAACTTCATCGACCAATGTCTTCGCATCCTTGAGACCCAGACCGGTAATCGCCCTGACTTCCTTGATCACCTGGATTTTCTTGTCTCCAAAAGTTGTCAGAACAACGTCAAATTCGGTCTTTTCTTCCACTTGAGCTTCTCCGGCCCCGGCAGGTGCTGCAGAAGCTAAAGTAACCGGCGCAGCAGCTGAAACACCGAATTTTTCTTCCATTTCCTTAACAAGCTCGGAAAGTTCAAGCACCGACATGCTTGCTATAAACTCAATTACATCTTCTTTGGTAACATCCGCCATTTTATTTTTCCTCCATATTAACTTTCAATTAATGTCTATATCTTTGAGACCTTTGAAAAACGTCTCTTTTTGTCGAACCTCATGCAGCTTCTTTCTGTTCCTTGACGGCCTGAAGTACATTTAAAAACTGCACCGGTACAGCGTTTAAAACTCGTACAAATTTCGTAGGAACACCATTGACGGCTGAGAGGAATTGTCCTAAAAGCACCTCACGGGAAGGCAGGATCGACATAGCCTTGATGGCGTTTATATCGAGCACTTTACCTTCCAAAACACCGGTTTTAATTTCAAGCTTGTCATGCTCGTTAGCAAACTTTGTTAAGACCTTTGCCGGTGCAATCGGATCTTCATAGCTTAAAGCAATGGCACTCGGGCCTTT
>DAOVAE010000006.1 GCA_030671225.1 Desulfobacteraceae bacterium | reverse complement strand
TTGCAAGACGGTAAAGAGGTTCTTTACTTTTGTCCATTAAGAAGGCACCTACAATATGTTGAGCCGACCCGTCAACAAGATCCCAACTATTTATAAATTGTGTATTTTGCAAGTACAGCTCATAAATTCTCTTTTTTACAGGTTCATTCCCCTTTGAATATTTGCTGATAAGTATCAAGAGTGCAAAAAACCTTTCCTCATGAATAGTGGACCCGAGTAATTGCACTACCTCCTTTATTGTTATGTCCTGATATTTTTTGGCCAGCTTCCTTAAATCAGGAATCCTGACCCCTATAAAAACATCACCTTCACCATATTCACCGGGACCGGTTTTAAAAAATCTCTGTAAAACTTTAGCCTTTTCCCTGTTCCCGAGTTGTTGCAACTTTTTTTGAATATCTCTTATTGTCATAATAATTAAAGTTTATGCCGGAAACTGTAATACTTTCAAAAAGCTAAAGTGTTACGAAAAAAATATCGCATTCGTATAATCCTGTTTAAACATTTCTTCCAAGAGGGAACAGTGGTATTGGTTTTTTCTGTTTGAAGTTAACCAACAGAATACCTGACACGATCAACAACAGGGCCATAAGAAGATTGACCGTAATCGGTTCTCCAAGGACGAGTCCTCCCAGCACAACCCCTGAAACCGGCATAATGAAGATAAAAGAATGAAGTGATACGGCACCGTATTTTTGTAACAGGGTAAACCAGGCAACAAAACAAAAAGAAGCTGTTACAAGTCCCTGATATAAAAGAGCACACAAAATAGCTGCATCCAAATGGGCAATCATGCTTTTATCCCATAAAAACCCTTCAAGAAAAAAGAAAGGAGTAGACAATATCATGGGATAAAGCACCATATGAAAAGGTTTAAAGGCAGATATAATCCTTTTGGTATAAACCGCGCTGCATGACCAGAGAAAAGCTGCGACAAGGATTATTAGATCCCCGATACGAAAATCGGATGTAACACCTTTTTTTTCCAGAAACACAAAGGCTACACCGGCAAATCCCATTAATATGCCCAGGGTTTTTCTTCTGGTAATCCGGTCTCCTGGAATGAAATAATGTGCCAGAAAAAGGGTAAAAAAAGGTTGAAGATTGACCAGCAGGGTTGCTCGGGAAGCATTGCTTTTGCTGAGTCCCAGATAGAACAAAGATAGTTGAACAGTAAAAATACCGGAGATAATCAGTAACTGATGAATCTGCCCCTTCTTGATTTTTAAGGATCTGCCGGTAATTAGAGCCCATATAAAAACCGCTACCGAGGCCATACTGAAACGTAGCCCTGCGGTGGTGAACACCCCCAGTCCGGAAAAACTGATTTTAATAGCAACGGCATTGGCACCGAATAATGCGCACAGAAATACGGTAAAGACGGCGGCTAAAAAGGGGAGTTCCTGATTTTCTATTAAACCGTTATATTGAGTCATAATAGTGCTGGAAGCGACTTTGTGGTAGGTTCAATCGTCCATTCAACGTCAAAATCGTTCTTTACAACAGATGCAATATGTCCGTCAAAATAAAAGTGTTCTATAAACCACTTCCGGTCTTCGTAATTTATAACCAGATGGTTATGGTCGATGATCTGAACGATGCGGCACTTTGAAAGATCCCTGATACCTGTTCCAGAAGCCTTTAACACCGATTCTTTTGATGTCCAGTATCGAAAAAAAAGCTTAAACGAATCCGCGTCTGAAAGGCCCCATTCACTTTCATTGGCCGTTTTTCTGAAAAGAGCCTTTGAACAAGGCCGGATTTTCTCGATATCGATACCGATCTGTGTTGGGGCAATCACGCCCCCGACATATCTAGGCTTGTGGGTCAAAGACCAGTAATTTCCACCAAAGGGGAGGGGAGCACCATTTTCGTTCTTTGTTAAATCGCCTAATTCAATACAACTTTTTTGGGCGGATATTTCAAGCGCTCTTCTGGCATGATTGCTTAAATTTGCAACCTTTTCCCTGCCTGTAAGTTTTTGTTCTTTATCTGGAACAGCAAGAATTACCGGGTAAAGAATCGGGTTTCGGATTGTATCCATATTAATACGCCTTGCGCTATGCGCTCTGCATCTTGTGCTTTAACTTCAAGGCCTCTTCATACACCTTGTTTTTAGAAAGACCATGTTTTTCGGCAACAGCTTTGGCAATCTCGGACAGTCTGTTTTCTTTTTTCTCCAGCGCTTTAATTATCTCAGTTCTAACTGTCTTAAGAGAAACTTCTTTGTTTTCTTCACATCCCGAAACTAAAAGAGTGCATTCGCCTTTTATTGCCGGTCGTGCATTCAAGCTGGAAAGAATTTCAGATAATAAGCCCCTAATGAATTCTTCATGTAGCTTGGTCATCTCCCTGGCAAGGACACCATATCGGTCACCCATAATATCTATAATTTCTTCAAGAAAGGTCGAAATACGTCTTGGAGATTCATAAAATACGATGGTTCTGTGTTCACCGGCAAGGTCGTTTAGCTGATTGAGTCGCCTGGCCTTTTTCTTGGCAGGGAATCCCACAAAAACAAAGGAATCGGTTGGCATTCCTGCTACGCAGAGCGCGGTAATAGCAGCAGATACACCAGGTATGGGAATGACTCTAATATCGCTATCAATAGCTTCTTTTACAAGCCTGTAGCCGGGGTCAGACACTGATGGTGTTCCTGCATTTGATACGAGAGCCACCGATGATCCGGCTTTGAGTCTGTTAATAAGATCCGGTGTACGCTCTCTTTCATTATGTTCATGAAAAGAGATCATACGGCATTTGATATTGTGATGTGCCAGCAACCTGCCTGTATGTCTTGTATCTTCTGCAGCTACAAGATCAACCTGCCCGAGGATATTAAGAGCTCTTATGGTGATATCGTCCCTGTTCCCTATGGGAGTGGCAACCACATAAAGTGCGCCTGTTTCATCAATATGCGAGTTCGAAGGCATTTTTAACGATCTCTATGCAAGGGTTTTCTTCTGCAGAAACTATGCTTACCACATCAAACCTTGCTTTTACATTATGCTGTTTTGTGGCTTTAAGATAGTAGAGTGCCACCATCGAAATTTTACGCTGCTTTTTAGGAGTTACAGCCCATTTGGGATTTCCGAAAAGACCGGATTTTCTTGCTTTGACCTCCACAAAGACCAGCGTACCCTTGTCTTTTGCAATAATATCGATCTCTCCCAGCTTGTTACGGTAATTTTGTTCCAGAATTTTGTATCCGTTTTTTTTAAGGTGCCTGACGGCTATGGACTCACTTTCTTTGCCAAATGTCTGTCGCTCGTTTATCATCATAAAACCTTAAACCACTCTTTTTGCCTATGTAAATACTGATGGCGTCGTAAAAAGTCCCATCTACTGCGTTGTAGTATTTTTTCAGACACTCGGCATACTACATGTATGGCCTCGTTCCTGAAAAAATTCTACGCCTTGTATATGAACCTTTTTACTTAGCCATCTATAGTTGAATTCATGACTTTTTACGAGACTGACAATACTAATCTTCAATATCTCGAACCGGACCTCTCATACGTTTTCTTTTACTGCGGCGACGCTTATCTTCCTGTATACGTCTTTTTGACGCGACGGAAGGTTTTGTTTTTAAGCGTTTTTTTGGTTTGATCGTTGATTTGCGTATTAGATCGATCAGCCTGTCAATTGCATCCTGACGGTTACGATTCTGCGTGCGGAATCTTCTGGCGTCTATTATTAGAATACCGTCTTCATTGATCCTGTTTCCTGACAAAAGGGTAAGTCTTTTACGTACATCATCCGGCAAAGATGGAGAACCATAAACATCAAATCGCAACTGTACAGCTGAAGCAACTTTATTAACGTTCTGTCCCCCCGGACCTGATGCACGGATAAAATCCATTTTTATTTCTTTTTCATCAATTGATATGTCTGTGGTTATCTGAATCATTATTTACCTGCCCTAAGGTTAATCAGGATCGGTGAAAAATCCAATATTCAAATCCAGAATATCCAGCAAGTTTTCCGGTATCTCTTCCTTTTTCAAAAGACCGAGTGCAACGGCCCTGGAAACCGCTGTATCCGGATCGGAATAGGTATACATTTTCCATATTTCTCTTGAGGCACCTTGATGAAACGTGTGAATCAAATCACTGAGCTCAAAGCAGCTTATCTTCTTGTCACGCCAGCTTTCAAAATGCTGATAGAGTCTTTCCATTTCGTGATCAAGCTCGCGTTCATTAGCAGTACCGGCCAGTTCACGCAGCCTTTTCCGTTACGCTTTTGTGTATCTTTGCATTACTTTTTCCTTATAGAATCACAATCGACGGTAAGTGCAACGGCAAGCTGTAAAGCATCCGCTAGGAACAAATTATAGTTTGCGCGAAGTTGGGCTGCTTTTTGTGCAACAAAATGCCAGACACTGTCTGGCTTTTCTGAAATATTCCAGACACTGTTTGGAAAAATGCCGTTGATTCACAATTCAAGCGCCGGCACCGTTCTTAAGTCAACTACGTTCTTCAGTTCAATTACCACGTCAACTTATAAACTAATGTACGTACCGCAAGTCCGCCCAAGTTCTCTTGCTCTGATTCTACATTGTTTTGACATGTTTCATTACCGCTTCTGTGAGGATATACTTTTGGTGAGGGCTTCTCGGTTTATTCGGTATTGTTAAAACCAAAAAGCCCTTTTTAATCAATTTGGGAATGATATCTTTCCGAATATAATCCGGATTCATTCCTGTGAAATTTATGATCTCTGAAGCTGATCTCTCTTCATGGCAAAATCCTAATATCCTCAATTCAACATCACTCAAAGCTTGGGGGGTAACTTGGGGGATAACTTGGGGGGTAACTTCTTTTTGTGTAGTTTCCGGCCTTGTTAAGGTTACAATAAAAAAGTCCTCTGTATCAAACGCAATTTTAATACCCCTTTCAGTCATAGCTTCACGCATTCTATTAATACCGGAGCCGATTTTCTCGGTGATCCCAAGTCGATAAAACGCATCGAATATTATAGGATTTCGCGCTACACTCAGCTTTCCAAACTTACTTTTGTCAAAAAGAAGGCAGCCGGGATTGATTATTTCCACACGGTTGTCGTAGATTTCAACAAGGATGCCAGCGCCTTCCTCATAATAATCTCGATGGACAATTGCATTTACAAGCCCCTCCCGTAAAACTTCTAGGGGAATTTCCGGAATTTCTTTTCGAGGCCCTCCATCTTCAATTAAGTACTCAAATTTGAGGTGCTGCTGTAAAAAGCGAAATGCATTTTCATAGTTAGAAAGTAGATCAACCTTAAAATCCTTCCGATCAAGTATCTTTGTTTTGGTAGTACCTTTAAAAAGCACACAGGTAATAAAGTTGTGACGAATATGAGATTCAATATCCCTGCCGAAAAAAAGCGCTCCGGCATTTGTAATCCGAAATCCTGCTTTATCTTCTGCAAAGCCTAAATTTGTCAGTAAATCTTCACTGTTTTCA
Source organism: Desulfobacteraceae bacterium (assembly GCA_030671225.1). Taxonomy (GTDB): domain Bacteria; phylum Desulfobacterota; class Desulfobacteria; order Desulfobacterales; family UBA11574; genus DAOVAE01. Next base: position 8,559 of record DAOVAE010000006.1, on the reverse strand, counting down.
GGAGGAGCAATTCCTGTTGTATCTAAAAAATGGCGCCATTTTGTGTCCTTAAAATCTTCAGGATAATTGAAACTTCTGCATGGCTGCATATCAAATTTGAATTTTTCCGCGCCAGCAGCAAGTGCTAATATTTCATTTCTTGTCAATTTCTGAGAATTAGGCCCCTCTCTTAAAAAGAAACCCTTTGAGCAACGCAAAGGCTTATCGAAACTTTCATCTACTGAAACAACAAGCAGTTTTACGCCTTCGTACCGCACTGTTTCGATATGTATCGGAATCCGGGGATCACAGTTATTGGCAATATCCTGAATTTTAGATCGTACTGTATTGTCGGTTGTGCATCCGATAATTTTATCTCTATCCGTCACCCCTATGACAATCTTTCCCCCAGAGGCATTTGCAAAAGCAACCATCTCTTTATCGAGACCTACACCGATCTGTTCTTTAAATTCGACAAAATAACCCTCGCCTTGTTCAATAAGTTCTTTAAATTCCCTTTTCTTCATTACTCTTCTTTCACTATTTGTAAATATTCACTCCCCGCAAGACCGCCCCCTGCTCTAATGTACGTCCCGCAAGTCCTACTTGCCTCAAGTTTACCCCTTGTCTGTCTTTCTTACATCAACAAGAGCAGCAAGTTTTTCTTTTTTTCCCTTAGTTGCTCCTTCAATTGCTCCCTCAATTCCTCAGCTTTTAAGAATTCTTCATGCGTTATACCGGAGCCATATCTTGGGAATACAATACCAAAAAACAGATCGCAATCCTCCACGGCTTTTAAGCAGGCTTGTTTTGGTGTGTAACCTGCAGGCACATAAACATTTCCTTCCTTAGACATGACTACTTCATAACCAAACCCGTCGAGTATACTGTAAATGGCATCTAAATCACTTTCTGAACCATACACTGTAGAGGATACCATTATTTTGAGTTTTTTCTTGCTCATTCTTACTCGTTTTTCTAACTTTTTATAATTAAAAATAGCATATTATTTATATTCCGTACGATTACAATAAACTAAACTTAGCTTGCCCTTTTTAAGTTATCGAATCCACTCAATGCTCACTAAATGTTCAACATGCTTGAATTCAGGATCTCCGGTTACGATGGTGGCGTCATGCTCTTGGGCGCAGGCCACAACAAGGCAGTCGGCGTAAGAAATCGGATATTCAGCCTTAATTTCTGCAGCCTGATAAACTAAGGAATCGGGAACAGGGAGAACCTTAAAAGAAAGTTGATGAATGCGACCTAGTAGTTCTAATTTTTTTTTGTCGCCAAACAGCTTTTTCGTCATATAGATGATTTCACCCAAGTTGATGACACAAATAAGACGATCTATGCTCTGTCGCCTGCTTTTTTCCAGAATATTGTAAACGACTTTTGCCCCGTTTTCTTTTTGAAAAAAAGCAAGGAGTGCATGGCTGTCAAACAGGAGTCCAGATTTCATTCGGCAAAATCCTCCCTCCTTTCATTCAAAAGTGCTTTAGACAATGAAGGATTCTGTGGGAGACAACCCATGGCATCTTTTACAGGATCTTTGACCGGCGGGACAAGATAGATAAGATTGCCGTATTCAAAAATCTGGAGTGCATTGCCTGGATGGATATCATACTTTTTTCGAATCGATGCAGGTATTACGATTTGCCCTTTTGTTAATACTTTTACTGTATTCATAATTAACCCCTATTAAAGTTATACGTTTTTAAAAAATGTATAACAAAAGGCCTCGTATGTCAAATATTTTGCTGTTTTATTAGCTTAAAGGTGAAGAGGAAAAGGTGAACAACAGTATGTATTTATTCCAAAAGGTATTGATCACAGATATTCCTTAACCCCCTTGAAACTGCGTCTGTGGATGGGGCAACAACCGTAATGTTTGATCGCTGCTTTATGGGCTTTGGTTGGGTATCCTTTGTGTCTGGAAAATCCAAACTGCGGATAATCCTGGTGGTATCTTTCCATCAACCTGTCACGGGTTACCTTGGCTATGATAGATGCAGCAGCAATGGAAATACTTAACGCATCACCTTTGGGTATCGATTCCTGTGGCAGGTTTGACGAAATTGGGAAGGGACCGTCTATAAAAAGACAATCAGCCTGCGGGGCAAGATTTTCAGCCGCCATGGCCATGGACAAAAGAGATGCCTGCAGAATATTGATGCGATCTATCTCCGGAGGGTCAATGATCCCGATACCTATGGAAACGGCTATTTCGTAAATCTTTTCATAAAGGTAATTCCGTTTTTTAGGCGTTAATTTCTTGGAATCGGATATACCGGGGTCCTGAAAAGAAGCGGGGAGTATAACCGCTGCGGAAACAACCGGACCGGCCAGTGGTCCACGACCGGCTTCATCAATACCGGCAATTCTTGAAAAGCCTTGATCAATGGCTTTTTTTTCGAATAACCACAGGTCTGGTCCCATGGAAGCACATTAAACAATGTCTTTAATATTCTACGGATTAGTTAAAGCGGCGTTCCTTTATCCTTGAAGCCTTGCCCCTTAGTTTGCGCAGGTAATAGATTTTTGAGCGGCGTACACGTCCGCGAGTAACCACGTCAATTTTGTCGATGACAGGAGAATGCAGCGGGAAAATACGCTCAACCCCTATCCCGTATGAAACCTTCCTGACGGTAAACGTAGCGCCTGTCCCGCTTCCACGTTTGCTGATTACAACGCCCTGAAAAGCCTGGATACGCTCTTTTTCGCCTTCCTTTATTTTGACATAAACTTTTACAGTATCGCCGGCGGCAAAAGCAGGCAGATCCAGCCGCATCATCTCTCTTTCTATCTGTCTTATTGTTTCCATATTAATCTCCAATATTGTCTTTTTCGCAAAAAGTCATCAAAATTATTATTTATCCGTCTCTCCCAAACAGCCTGTCCAGAATAACTGCGGCAGCTGATCGGACTGAAAGGTGATTGTAATCTGTATTCCCTATTACCGGATTAAGTATGTAATCGGCATCTGTAATAAATTTTTCCGACAGTCCCCAGGCTGTACCAAATATCAATAGATAAAGGTTACTATCTTGCAGCATCTCCCGAAACTTCCTAAAACTTATATTGTCAGGGCTCTGTCTGGCACTGGTAACAACCGTTTTAGGAAAATTCCCACCGTTTTTACGGATGTGATCTATCGCCTCACCCAGAGAATTTTTTAAAATGATCATCTCCAGGGCTTCTCGCCGTTTTGGATTATACTGCGACCCTGTTCCTTCTACCCAGTGCGAAACAATTTTTTTAACCAGTGCTTTCTGATCCTCAAGGGGTGTAACCACATAAAACGACCGTACTCCGTATGTTCTTGCAGCCCTTGATATATCGTGCAGATCGAGGTTGGTAACGGCGGATGTTATGATATCACCGTTTTTATTAACCACCGGATAATGCGTCAGGGCCATGTATAGATTGGTCGTATACGATTTTCTCAATATCGTGGCACCACTTTTTCAGAATTTCTATCTCCCTTAGGCTCAAGCATCTGTTTTCAAGCAAGTCCCGTCTTTTCAGAAAGGTGCGTATCAGCGATGTCTCAAGCCTCCATTTTTCAATTTCCTGGTGGTTGCCCGACAACAGAACCTCTGGGACATCGATCCCTTCAAATGTACTGGGCCTAGTATATTGTGCATGTTCTAGTACGCTCTCTGAAAACGAATCTTTTTCCGCAGAGTCCTTACCGCCGAGTACACCTGGAATCAGTCTGGTCACAGCATCGATGATAACCATGGCTGCCAGTTCACCCCCTGTCAGGACATAATCACCGATAGAAATTTCATCATCGATAAAATCGTGACAAATACGTTCATCCACACCCTCGTAGCGGCCGCAAACCAGAATAACTCCATCAGATGAAGCTAATTCTCGGGCCACGCTCTGATCAAAGCGCCGTCCTTGGGGTGTCAGCAGAATCCTTTTGGACAAAGGGGTTTTCTTTATGGCAGCCCGAATAGCACCGGCCAGCGGTTCGGGCTTCATGATCATCCCACAGCCCCCGCCGTACGGCCTGTCATCGGTAATACGGTGCCTCCCTTCTGCAAAATCTCTGATATCGACGGCCGATGCCAAAATCTTGCTGCGATCTATCGCCCTTTTTATAATTCCATGTTCCCAAAAAGGATTAAACATTTCCGGGAATATAGTCAGGACTATGAAATTCATCCTTTTAACTTTCACAATCCTTCCGGCAAATCCACCCTCATTGTTTTAAGCTTAAAATCGATTTCCAAAACCACGTGTTCAAGCGCTGGGACCAATGTTTCATTACCTTTATTCTGGTCTCTGACAACAAAAACGTCGTTGCTTCCCGTGGGGATTATCGATTCAACGTGGCCGATATACTGTTCATCGGTAGTGAAAACTGAAAGTCCGATAATATCAAACCAGTAGTATGATCCGTCTTCGAGTTCAGGAAGACTATCCCGTTCAATAAAAAAGCCGGAACCAATCAGGATCTCAGCCGAATTCCTGCTCTCTACACCTTTCAGAGATAAAAGGATGAACCTGCCGTGAGGTTTAACCCATTTTATTTTATAACTTTTTTCTAATCCTTTGGGATTAATTATAAGAATCGAACTGCCCGGCTTGTAAACAGACAAGGATTCAGCATAGGAATAGGCCTTAATGTTTCCTTTTACACCATGGGCGCCAACGATCTTCCCAACGAGAATAAACCCATTTTTTTCCACGATACTATTCTATAATCTCAAGGACCGATCGTTTTTTTAACTTAGCAGAAGCAGCGCTTAATATGGTCCGCATGGCTCGCGCCGTCCGACCCTGCTTGCCGATAACCTTTCCCAGATCCTCTTTTGCCACTTTAAGCTCTAATACCGAAGTCCGGTTACCCTCTACCTCAGAAACCTCAACTTGTTCCGGATTATCAACCAGCGCCTTGGCAATATACTTGATCAGCTCTTTCATAGCTCCATCTCCTTTGTTGGCTGGTGAGAATTAGGGGTAAAGATACTATGCAAGATTAGCAAAAAGACCTTCTTTTTTCAAAAGGCTTTTTACAGTATCTGTAGGAATGGCCCCCTGATCGATCCAGTACTTAATCCGTTCTTGCTTCAAAGACACCTCTGCCGGATCTACCAAAGGATTGTATGTACCTACATTTTCAAGGAATCTACCATCTCGTGGAGATTCACTATCTGCAACAACAATTCGATAATGAGGTCTTTTCTTTGCTCCGTGTCTGGCCAATCTGATTTTAACTGACATATTATTAAATCTCCTTCAAAACGACATCATACCACGGCCTATTCCGCGCATACCGCCCTTATTGATTTTTTTGATCATTTTCATAACCTGAGTGTAATTCTTTAGCAGCTTGTTTATATCCTGTACACTGGTCCCGCTGCCTTTGGCAATCCTTTTGCGACGACTCCCTTTGATTAAGGTATGATGACTTCGCTCCTGAGGAGTCATGGAATTTATGATTGCTTCTATTCTTACAAGTTCCCTTTCATCAACCTCGAGATTTTTTAGATGCTTACTTTTACCAATTCCCGGGATCATACTGATCAGATCTGACATTGAACCCATTTTTCGTATCTGGACCATCTGATAACGAAAGTCATCCAGAGTAAATTCGTTTTTTCTTAATTTTTTTTCGAGTTCCGCAGCTTTTTTTTCGTCAACTACTGCCTGTGCCTTTTCGATCATGGTAAGGACATCACCCATTCCCAGTATCCTTGAGGACATCCTGTCAGGGTGAAAAGGCTCCAGGTCGCTCAGTTTTTCACCTACACCAACAAATTTTATCGGTTTATCTGTTATCGCTTTTATCGATAGAGCGGCCCCACCGCGTGCGTCACCATCCATCTTTGTGAGAACAACACCGCCAATATCAAGGGCATTATTAAATGATTCGGCTATATTGACAGCGTCCTGGCCTGTCATGGCATCGGCCACAAGCAGGATATCAGAAGGTTTTATCGCATCCTTGATACGGCAAAGCTCGGTCATTAACTCCTCGTCTATATGTAGACGCCCCGCAGTATCTATAAGTAGCGTATCACACCCTTCCCTGTGTGCCGTTGTTCTCGCTTCCTGGCAGATCTTAACCGGACCCATTTCCAAGCTGGATGGAAAAACTGGAACGGCAAGCTGTTCACCCAGCTTATTTAGTTGATCAATAGCAGCGGGACGATAAACATCCGCTGGAACAAGGTAAGGCTTTCTCCCTTTTTTTCTCAAAAAAACGGCAAGTTTGCCGGCTGTTGTAGTTTTACCGGATCCCTGTAGACCAACCAACATTACCGATACAGGATAAGAACCAGAAAGGTCAAGGTTTTCGAGACGGCTCCCCATTAGTTCCGTCAGTTCTTCGTCGACTATTTTTATGACCTGCTGGCCGGGCGTCAGGCTTGCCATAACTTCCTGCCCGAGAGCCCGTTCCTTGACATCAGCAATAAATTTTTTTACAATTTTGAAATGAACATCGGCCTCAAGGAGAGCCATCCTGACTTCTCTTAACCCCTCCTCGATGTTTTTTTCCGTTAATTTGCCGTGCCCCTTGAGCTTTTTAAATACAATATTGAGTTTATCGCTTAAATCATCAAACATGGTAACACCAATAAAGTTTTTATTGAAAACCTTTAAAATAATAGTAAAATGATTTTATGTCAAGTTCAAAAAAACCGGATATTAAAGAACTCACAGATGACCAGGTTGTTTTATGGCTCGAAAGCCAGGGGCTTGAGCCTTATCGTGCAGTCCAGATTCTGAAGTGGATCTATCTTCGCCAGGCAGACACTTTTGACATAATGACCGATCTGGGAAAAGAGATCAGAAAACTCCTTTCACGCCATTTTTCTATCGCTCGACTCGAGAATGTCCGCACTGAGACATCTCAAGATGGTTCAAAAAAATATCTTTTTAAGCTCAATGACGGAAAATATGTTGAAAGTGTCCTGATTCCGGAAAAAGATTATTATACACTTTGTATATCAAGCCAGGTAGGCTGCGCACTAGGATGCAAATTCTGCCTTACCGCCAGAGGCGGCTTGGTGCGAAATCTCACAAGAGGTGAAATCATTGCCCAGGTGCGCGATGTCTCAAATTGTCTTGATGATTCAAATCATCTTACCAACATTGTGCTCATGGGGATGGGTGAACCGCTGGCAAATTACAACAACGTGATCAGCGCCGTTAATACCATTACTGACAGTCATTCCGGGCTTGGATTTTCAAGCCGCAGGCTGACCATATCTACGGCTGGGCTGGTTCCAAAGCTTGTTAGCCTGGGCCGTGAAACAACGGTTAACCTGGCAATATCCTTAAATGCTACGGATAACAAGACCCGTAACATGCTGATGCCGATAAACCGAAAGTATCCCATTGAAAAACTGCTTGATGCATGTGCCATATATCCTTTAATTCACCGCCGCAGAATCACTTTCGAATATATCCTCATAAAAGGGATAAACGATTCTTTAGAAGATGCTAAGCGTCTTGTTAAGTTGCTGAGACCCATACGAGCAAAAATAAATCTTATCCCCTTTAATGCGTATGAAGGATGCGAATTTAACCGACCTGAAGAATCTGTAATTCGCAACTTCAAGGAAGTGCTAAATCAAAACAATTATACGGCTATTATTCGCCACAGCAAAGGGCAGGATATTTCCGCTGCCTGCGGTCAACTCAGGGCAAACTTGATGTAGGATGTTTAACGATGCCTAAATTCGCCATTTATTCTCAAAAGAAAGATCTATGAAGAAGGTTAATTCTGATGAATTACGCCCTGAATATAATCGGGATGATTTTGGGCATGGCATTCGCGGCAAGTATTACGATGACTACAAGTCAGGTACAAATCTTGTTTTACTTAGTCCTGATGTAGCGTCGATTTTTCCTGATGAAAAAGCTGTAAATGACGCTCTTAGGTCTCTTATTAAAATAGCTCAAAAATCAGTTGGCCGAACCGGGTAGCGGGTGTTTTTTCTTCCCCAGCCCCACTCCATCCAGTCAAATAGCTTTTGCATCTTGAAACCAGCTTAGTTCAACCACATTTTATTCATCATCCCTTTCAAGATAGGAAAATAAATGAAATATCTGATAGTCCCGAAGAAGTGGCGGATTTTTTAAATTATTTTGACAGAGTTTTTTTTATTTGAACTTGATGATGGTGAAATTGAATCCTTGGCTTTAATAAAAAGCAGCAAATTCAAACCTAAACTGAGCGTTTCAAATAGTGACAGGGGTATAAAAAAGTAATAATTATAAACAAATATGCAATGCTTAAGTCGCTAATGGGTCTAATCTAATCGGTTGATTTAATTAAGCAAAAAATTGTCATCATTTGAAACCCTTCGGGCTTGCCGATTTTACCGAATCTGCTGCGTTATGAGACATTTGCAGTAGTAAACTACGGCTGCATGTCTCATGCCTTGCATCTTCGGCAAACTCGACAATCGCTCAATTTAGGTGAAAGAAACGTTATTCTGTTCAAGTCATGGCCCTGCAATCCAAGCACTTGCCATGATCGGGCATTCAAATGCATGGTATTAAAAATCAGTATGGTTTGACTTCAACTTTATAGAAACTTGAAAACCTGGG
>DAOVAE010000019.1 GCA_030671225.1 Desulfobacteraceae bacterium | reverse complement strand
AAGAAGCGGCGCTTTGGGGACGCGGCTTCAGAAGCTAAAATAAATATGTATGAAAGATCTTGACATTCCTTATAATTTCACTTACTTAAACTTCAACCTTGAAACAGGAGAATGATTTACAAAAAACTTTAAAAAACAGTTGTTTAGAGGATTACTTATGGCTGTACCAAAACGTAAAAAATCTAAATCAAAACGGAATAAGCGACGGACTCATCAGAAAGTTACAGGCGCTAACCTGACAAGCTGTCCTCAGTGCGGTGATGCTCGGCTTCCACACCATGCATGCCCCAGTTGCGGCACCTACAAAGGCCGTACTGTTATTGAAACCGAATAATTCCAATTTCAGGATAAAGTCATGTCTGAAAAGAAAGCGCCTATTATCATCGGCAGCGACCATGCAGCTTATGATTTAAAGGAAAAGATTAAAGCATTCCTCGTTCAAAGGGATATTGATGTCGAGGATGTGGGTACCCATGGTAAAGATTCGGTCGACTATCCTGATTTTGGAATCAAGGTTGCGTCCATGGTTTCAGCGGGTAAGTTTGAGCGCGGAATCCTTCTGTGCGGTACCGGAATCGGCATGTCAATGGTTGCCAACAAATTTCCTTATGTCAGAGCAGCTCTTTGCACAGATCTTTTTTCCGCTATCATGAGCAGACGCCATAACAATTCGAATATACTGGTTATGGGTGGTCGTGTTGTAGGAGATGTACTTGCCATGGAGATAGTGAAAGCCTGGCTTGAAACACCATATGACGGCGGCCGACACCAGCGTCGATTAGATAAGTTCGATCGGATAGACACCGCGATATCTGATTAAGATCCTGGTGTTTAAAGGATTGGACATACTTGGTCTCATTTTGTATAAAGAACGTACTGTTCATATCCTGAATTGATATACAGGTTTTCGATTTAATGAATTTTGAACCCACAATATTTTAAAGAAGGAATTGTTTTTGGACTTGAAACTTATTGAGAATGTGGATCCTGAGATTGCAAGTGCAATCAACATGGAGGTCAAAAGGCAAAAAAACACCTTAGAGCTTATCGCATCGGAAAATATTGCCAGCCCGGCAGTCATGGCCGCTCAGGCAAGTGTTTTTACCAATAAATATGCTGAGGGGTATCCTAATAAGCGTTATTATGGTGGGTGTGAATATGTTGATGTAGCTGAAAAACTGGCCATAGATAGGGCCAAAAAACTATTCAATGTGCCATATGCCAATGTCCAGCCCCACTCAGGGTCCCAGGCCAATATGGCAGTGTATTTCGCTTTGTTAGAGACGGGGGATACGGTCCTTGGCATGAATTTGTCCCATGGCGGACACCTTACACATGGAAGTCCGGCCAGTTTTTCAGGAAAGTTTTATAATTTTATCCACTATGGCGTAAACAAGGATACCGAAACCATCGATTATGAAGAATTGGCGCTAATGGCGGAGAAACACAGGCCGAAGCTGATTGTTGCCGGTGCGAGCGCTTACCCGCGAATTATAGATTTTGAAGCATTCGCACAAATTGCCGAATCTATAAAAGCCTATTTAATGATAGATATGGCCCATATAGCCGGCCTGGTGGCAGCAGGGCTTCATCCCTCTCCGTCGTCTTTTGCGGATGTTATAACTTCAACAACTCACAAGACATTGAGGGGGCCGCGCGGCGGCTTGATTTTGGCAAGAACCGACTACAGTGCTAAATTGAACAGAGAAATATTCCCAGGAATTCAGGGAGGACCGCTTATGCATGTCATTGCCGCAAAAGCTGTTGCCTTCAAGGAAGCCCTGGACGAATCGTTTGCCGCTTATCAGCAAGATATCGTTAAAAATGCAAAGGTTCTTGCCAACTGCTTGATGAACAATGGTATAAAACTAGTTTCCGACGGCACCGATAACCACATGATGATTATAGATTTAAGAGGTCTTAATATAACAGGTAAAGATGCCGAAGATATCTTGGGACGTGCCGGAATTACAGTCAATAAAAATTCAATACCATTTGAGAAACTTAGCCCATCGGTAACCAGTGGTATTCGCATTGGTACACCTGCCATTACCACGAGAGGTATGAAAGCGCCGGAGATGCAAACAATCGCAGAGCTTATTATTGATGTGCTCAAAAACCGAAAAAATGACGATCTTATTATGAAAGCAAGGACAAAAGTTCACGAGCTTTGTGAAACTTTTTCACTATATAATAACTAAGTATAAGGAGGCGGGGTAGAAAAGTGTCAGTGGGAAGCAGTCGCCCTTCATGGGAAGCCTATTTTATGGATATTACGTTTCTAGTGTCTAAACGTTCAACATGTCTCAGGCGGGCTGTAGGCGCTTTGATTGTGAAGGATAAGAGAATCCTGTCTACCGGCTATAACGGCGCCCCTACCGGTATTAAACACTGTATTGAAACAGGGTGCATACGTGAAAAATTGAATGTTGCCTCCGGTGAGAACCATGAACTGTGCCGCGGCATACATGCTGAGCAGAATGCTATTATTCAAGCCGCTTATCATGGTGCTTCCATAAAGAATGCAACTCTTTTCTGTACTAACCTGCCGTGTTCCATATGTGCTAAAATGATAATTAACGCCGGAATAAAAAAGATTTGCTACAATTCAGGATATGCAGATTCAATGTCTGAAGAAATGTTGAATGAAGCGGGTATTAACCTAATTAAAATTGATACCAGTTAGCAGGGAGGGATTCATGAAGTGTCCATTTTGTGGGGAAGTTGACAACAAAGTTATCGATTCTAGATTGAGCAAGGATGGAAATGCAATTCGCAGGCGCAGGGAATGCCTTGTATGTAGTAGAAGATTTACAACCTACGAGTATATTGAAGAAATCCCTGTTATGATTATTAAAAAGGATGGGCGTCGTGAAGCCTTTTCCCGTGAAAAGTTGCGTTCAGGCATCCAAAAGGCCTGTCAGAAGCGAGATATAAGCATGAATATTATCGAAGAATTTCTCGATGAGCTGGAACGTGATTTAAGAGAAATCGGGGAAAAAGAGATACCTTCCAACAAAATAGGCGAAAAGGTCATGGCCAAACTTCATGAAATAGATGATGTTGCATACGTAAGGTTTGCATCTGTATACAGAGAATTCAAAGATGTAAACGATTTTGTATCGGAACTAAAAAGTCTTCTCAGCAGGCATTAACCCGAATATTCGGACGCTAATGGACGACGAACATTTCATGCAAATGGCACTTGGCCTTGCCGAAAAGGGGGAGGGTTTTACTTCCCCCAACCCGATGGTCGGTGCCGTAATTGTTAAAGACGGCAAGGTCGTGGGAAAAGGATACCATCAAGCCGCAGGTGAAGCTCATGCTGAAATCAATGCTATTGATGATGCCGGCGCTTTGACTCAAGACGCAACCATTTATGTTACCCTCGAACCTTGCAATCATACCGGACGGACACCGCCTTGTACTGAAAAAATACTGGCGGCCGGCATCAGGCGGGTTGTTTTTGCCATGAATGATCCGAATCCCGGGGTCAAAAGAGGGGGTAAAGATTATTTAAAAAACCGTGGAATCGATATCACAACTGGTGTTTGTGAAAACCGGGCAAAAAGACTAAACGAAATTTTTATTAATTACGTTAAAACAAAACGTCCATTCTCCATCATCAAATGTGCGGCCACCTTAGATGGGCGAATTGCAACAAGAACAGGTGATTCCAGATGGGTTACAGGTAAAAAATCTAGGGAGTTTGTCCACCGGCTTCGGCATGCTGTAGATGCGATTATGGTCGGCATTAATACTGTTGAAAAGGATGACCCCGGTCTAACAACCCGGCTGACAAACAGTATTGGAAACTTCAAGGGCCTGGATCCGGTAAGGATTGTTCTTGATACCCATCTTAGAATTTCTGAAGAAGCTAAGCTGTTGAGGCTCGATTCTAACTCTGATACAATTATTATAACCGGTAATTTGGTTTCAGAAGACAAAAAAGCCAGAATAGAAAAGAAAGGTGCAAAGGTTGTTGAATCACCTGTCAAGGGCGATTTTATAGATCTTGACATCCTTATGGATCGCTTGGCGGCTTTAGGTATAACCAGCCTTCTTATAGAAGGAGGGAGCCGGGTTATAGCATCAGCTCTTTCAGCCGGGATCGTCGAAAAAATATTCTTTTTCTTTGCTCCTAAAATTCTTGGCGGAGATGATGGTGTACCTATTTGTAAAGGACCTGGAGCGGATTTAATGAAGAATTGTATACCGGTGAAAGACATCAATATCAGACGATTCGGTGACGATATCATGATTCAAGGGTATATTGATAAGTGATCTAACCTAAGCCGAATAAACCGGCGAAGTGATTAAAGTTTGCAACTTAACAAAGTATAGGCGATGTTTACAGGAATCATAGAAGGTTTAGGCACCATTATTGAAATACGGCCCGCAGGCCGGGAAAAATGTTTGACCTTTGATGCCGACTTCGTTCTTGATCAGACCAAGATCGGAGACAGTATTTCAGTTAGCGGCGTCTGCCTGACAGTGATTATGATTGACGGCAAACGCTTTCAAGTAGATGTTTCGCCTGAAACTTTTGCAAGAACAACCTTTTTAAGGGCAAAGATAGGAGATCGTGTGAACCTTGAGCGTGCCCTTCGCCTTTCCGGCCGCATAGACGGTCACCTTGTTTCAGGGCATATCGATGGCATAGGAACCGTAAAATGGAAACAAAACACAGGAAATGCTGTCATTTTCACTATCGGAGTACCTGAATCTCTTTCGCGTTACATGGTAAAAAAAGGTTCGGTTGCAGTGGACGGCATCAGTCTTACCATCAACAACTGTGGTCGCGACAGTTTTGACGTAAGTATAATTCCGCATACTGCAAAATTGACAACCATGGGGTTTAGCAAAGTCGGGAATCCTGTAAACATTGAAACAGACATGATTGGAAAGTATGTTGAACGTTTTGTTAATAAAATGCAATATAGTGATAGAGAAAAAGAAGCCGGGCAGTCTGTAGATATGCAATTTCTGGCCAAAACCGGCTTCCTTTAATTACAGGTTGAGACCTTTGCAAAACGTTCAATTTTGTTCAAGGCTAAGAAAGGCGAAAATTTTAACCACAGGAATACATTGAGTATTTTGAGGATTAAAATTTGAGCCTGACGCCGGAATTGGGCAAAAGGGGGCGTTTTGCAAAGGTCTCAGGTTTTACGTTTTAAGTGTTAGGTTGCTATCTCTTATCGTTTTAACAGACACTTAAAACCTAAAACCTAAAATATTTGAAAAAGTCGTTTTTTTGACTTTTTGCAAAACTATCAATATCTTGATGATAAAGGAAATATACAGGAGACAATAGTTAATAATGCCACTTATAACCATTGAAGATGCTACTAAAGAAATAAGAGCAGGACGTATGGTCATTCTCGTTGATGATGAGGACCGTGAAAATGAGGGTGACCTTACCATGGCTGCTGAAGCAGTTACACCTGAAGCCATTAATTTCATGACAAAGTACGGTCGAGGACTTGTCTGCCTTTCCATGACAGGAAAAAAGATAGATTCCCTTAATCTCCCACTTATGGTCGATAACAATACATCCCAGTTTCAAACCGGTTTTACCGTGTCCATTGAAGCTCGATGCGGCGTAACAACCGGTATCTCTGCTGCGGACCGTGCCACAACAATCCTTACAGCTGTAACAGACAATGCCAAACCGAGTGATCTGGTCCGACCGGGGCATGTATTTCCCTTGAAGGGCAAAGATGGCGGAGTTATGGTACGTGCCGGCCAGACAGAAGGATCTATAGATCTATCACGTCTTGCCGGATTAAAGCCTGCTGGTGTAATTTGTGAAATCATGGATGAAGATGGAACCATGGCCAGAATGCCCGCACTTGAGAATTTCAGCAAAAAACATAATATAGGTATATGTACCATCGCTGATCTCATTGAATATCGTATGCGTACCGAATCATTTGTGAAAAAGGCCGCGGAAACCGTTATCCCCACTTCACATGCCGGTAAATTTAATTCCATCGTGTATGAAAATCAGGTGGATGATTTACTTCACATTGCCATGGTTAAGGGTGAGGTCGATTCGGACAAACCTGTCCTTGTTCGGGTTCATTCGGAATGTCTTACAGGAGATATTTTCGGTTCACTCCGCTGCGACTGCGGAGAACAACTGTATAAGGCGATGAAAATGATCGACAAGGAAGGCTCCGGGATATTGCTTTATATCCGTCAGGAGGGGAGAGGCATCGGTCTTGTTAACAAATTGAAAGCCTATGCACTCCAGGACCAGGGTCTTGACACGGTTGAGGCCAACGAAGAACTGGGATTCAAATCTGATATGAGGAATTACGGCATCGGTGCCCAGATTCTGGTGGACCTGGGGGTTAAAAAGATGAAGCTTCTTACAAACAATCCCAAGAAAATGGTCGGCCTTGAAGGATATGGACTCAGTGTTGTTGAGCAGGTAGAGATTGAAATAGAACCTAATAAATATAATGTTGGGTATCTAGAGTGCAAGAAACTTAAGATGGGGCATCTATTAAATATTGATACAATACCCTAACCCGGATAAACCGGAAAAAACAAATAACAAATTCCAAATAACAAACCGTTTTGATCATTGAATATTGGATTTTGTGATTCTTTCCTGCTTTTGGCATGTTGTTTGTAGTTTGATGCTTGAGATTTGGGATTTATTTGATATTTGGTCATTGGAATTTGGAATTTATTTGATATTTGGTGCTTGTGTATTGATTTTTTGCCACAAAATACACAGGATTCATAATTGAGGTAACAACCCGGTCAAGCCGGAAAAGTGACTACAATGATGATTTTATTTACTTAAACCGGGAGGAATTAAAATGCCAAAAATTATTGAAGCTAACCTTCTGGCAGAGGGCAAAAAATTTGCACTTGTGGTAAGCCGTTTTAACGATTTTATCACCGACAGGCTTAAAGAGGGTGCCGTTGATGGACTATTACGTTCCGGCGCTAAAGACGAAGATATCGATATCGTGAAGGTCCCGGGTGCATTTGAAATACCGTTGATGGCAAAAAAAATGGCGGCGACAGATCGATATCATGCCGTTATCTGTCTGGGTGCCGTAATCCGAGGGGCAACACCTCATTTTGATTATGTATGCGCCGAAGTATCCAAAGGGGTCGCCATGGTCAGTCTCGATGCTGGAATTCCGGTCATCTTTGGTATTGTAACAACCGACACTATCGAACAGGCCATAGAACGTGCCGGAACAAAAGCCGGTAATAAAGGATGGAGTGCTGCAATAACAGCTATTGAAATGGCAAACTTGATTGAGGTTGTCGATCAGGCATAACCATGGGAAACCGTCGCAAGTCACGGGAACTTGCCATGCAGGCGCTCTTTTATATGGATATGAGTCAGAATGACTCAAATGAGATGCTGGAACGCTTTTGCAACAATTTTGCTCCATCAAGAAAAGTGCTTCCCTTCTTTCTCAAGATTGTAAAAGGCGTTATACAAGGTAAGGCTGAAATTGATTCGATCCTTGAACGCTTTTCCGACAACTGGAAACTCAGCCGCATGTCCTGCGTGGACAGAAACATAATGAGAGTTGCAGTATATGAACTGCTTTACTGTCATGATATCCCATCAAAAGTTTCCATCAACGAGGCCATTGACATAGGAAAGAAATTCGGCACCCGAGAATCAGGCGCCTTTATCAATGGAATTCTCGATAGCATCCGCATGGCACTTGATAAAGAAGAGATTAATATGAGGGACAATATTCAAACAAATAAAGAAGACTAACCCAAAGGAGGATGAAATGCAGATCAAAAAGGTTTTTTTATCAGAAGCTGAAATGCCGCGACAATGGTACAATATACTCGCCGATATCAAAATGAACCCACCCTTAGGGCCTGATGGGCAACCGGTTGGTCCTGATGACCTTGCCCCGGTCTTTCCCATGAACCTGATAGAACAAGAGGTAAGTCCCGAAAGATGGATCGATATACCGGATGAGGTTCTACAAGTTCTAAATATATGGCGGCCATCCCCTCTGATCAGAGCTCTCTCCCTTGAAAAATACCTTGATACACCTGCAAGGATCTACCTAAAAAATGAAGGTGTAAGCCCTCCCGGAAGCCACAAGCCCAACACCGCTGTCCCTCAGGCATACTACAACAAAATTTTCGGAATTGAAAAAATAACTACAGAAACCGGTGCAGGCCAATGGGGAAGTGCTCTGGCTTTTGCCTGCTCCCAGTTTGGAATTGAGTGTAAGGTTTTTATGGTCAGAGTCAGTTTTGATCAAAAGCCTTATCGCAAATCTATGATGGAAGCCTGGGGCGCAAAATGCATTCCTAGCCCCAGTACAGAGACCAATGCCGGTCGTGCTGCCCTGGAAAAGGATCCAGACACTCCGGGAAGCCTTGGTATATCTATAAGTGAAGCCATTGAAGCGGCGGTCAGCGATAAAACCGGTAAAACACGCTATTCATTGGGAAGCGTTCTAAATCACGTTTTACTACACCAGACAATTATCGGTCTTGAGGCCAAAAAGCAGTTGGAGAAAATTGGGGAGTACCCCGATGTCGTGATCGCATGCGCCGGAGGCGGAAGCAACTTTGCAGGCCTTGCTTTCCCGTTTGTATATGACAAAATAAACGGTAAAGAAATCGATATTTATCCTTATGAACCGGCCGCCTGCCCTACAATGACAAAAGCCCCGTTTGTCTATGATCATGGGGATACGGCAAGATATACCCCGCTTCTTCCCATGTACAGTTTAGGCCATGCGTTTGTGCCGCCGCCAATTCATGCCGGCGGACTCCGGTACCATGGGATGTCTCCCGCGGTGAGTCAGCTCGTAACCGAAGGGATTATTGAAGCAAGATCTGTCACCCAGCTTGAAGCATACAAGGCCGGTGTTGCTTTTGCAAAGACTGAAGGATTTATATCCGCCCCGGAAACAAATCACGCCATTGCAGGTGTAATTGAAGAGGCCAAAAAAGCAAAAGAAGAAGGAAAAGAAAAAGTTATCCTTTTCAACTGGAGCGGTCACGGTCTTATCGACCTTGCAGCTTACGACAAGTATTTTGCCGGTGAGCTATATGATTTTGTATTGACCGATGAAGAGATGCTGGCCTCGGAAAAGGTATTTCAAGATCATCCCAAGCCACAGTTGCTAAAAAGCCGTTAATAAATGGACAAAAGCAAAGATCGCCTTGAGCGAAGATGCCCCAGACTGGGCGGAGATGTTTCATTTTACTACTGCAGAACAAGCAGTGATGACAGTTCCGCTTGCTGGAAGATTTTTGACTGCTGGTGGGAATGCTTTGATGTGGTTGATTATTTAAATAAATACTTGCCGAAGGATAAGTTTAACAAGCTTGTTAATACAAAGCCGAAGCCGAAAATGGCAAGTCTTGTTGAGCTTATTGAACAGGCTAAAAAGAGGAGTTCGTGAAATATCCGGGCTAAGGAGGCTGTATTGATTATTAAAGAGCTTGTTGTTGGACCGCTTATGTCAAACTGTTTCATTTTCGGATGTGCAAAAACAAAAGAAGCTGTTGTCATCGATCCCGGGGGCGATGCCGACAGAATTCTGCTTTCTATCGCAGATTCCAGTTTGAAGGTAAAATATATAATCAATACACACGGCCATTTTGACCATGTGAGTGCAAACGGAAAAATGAAGGATGCAACCGGCGCAGATATCCTGATCCATCCGCTTGATGCTGCTATGCTGGACAATCTTTCATCCAATGCAGCCTTTTTTGGTATTTCAGTAGAGAACTCACCGCCATGTGATCAAACCATTGAAGAAGGTGACAGTGTCTCTTTTGGAAACATTACATTAAAGGTTATTCATACTCCGGGGCATACACCGGGCGGAATTTCACTATATACCGACGGGATTGTTTTTGTTGGAGACACACTTTTTGCAGGCTCAATCGGACGAACAGATTTCCCCGGGGGAGATTTTAACACCCTTATATCGAGCATCAAGACAAAACTTTTCAAGATGGACGATGATATAAGGGTGTTTTCAGGGCATGGCCCGGAAACAAGCATCGGCAAGGAAAAGCGCTTCAATCCCTTTGTGGGTCAATTTTAGGGATATTTATGACTTGGTAAAGGAAGCTTTTTGTTCCTTAAATATCAACAATCTCACAACACATCCGCATCTGGTAGAACTCTACTGATGAGACCTTTGCAAAATGTTCAATTTTGTTCAAGGCCAAGAAAGGCGAAAATTTTAACCACAGGAATACATTGAGTATTTTGAGGATTAAAATTTGAGCCTGACGCCGGAATTGGGAAAAAGGGGGCGTTTTGCAAAGGTCTCATGATGTTTTGATATCTTCTTTTTCATTATCATGTCGATCATCTATGGTGGTCAAATTGGGATGCTGTGACTACGTCAAAATCACAGACCAGTGGCGCATGGTCAGAGAATGTAACTTGTGGTATCTGAAAACGAGTTACGTGAATTTCCGGGCTATGAAAAATATAATCGAGTTGTCTACGCGGCGATCTGCTGGGGTGGGAGGG
>DAOVAE010000056.1 GCA_030671225.1 Desulfobacteraceae bacterium | reverse complement strand
TTCGACCAGATCATAATCGACAGATTTCAATATCCTCATGCTCTTGGGACCAAAAAACAGCCTGTACTTGAAAACATGTTTAGTGCCGGGGTTAATCACGCTTTCCGGCCCTACATAGCGGCTTTGCAGTATATTATCGTCAGTAAGGTATAGATTCATATCGGCGTCGACAGTCTCTTCAGGTATGACGGCGGATATAAAATAACGATCCTGAACCGCTATCCATCTTAATTCTCCTGTATATACGCTTTTATCCTTTATTTTTTTGGTCTTAATCTGCTCGAGCTTATTATTTATAAGGGCGCTCGGACCCTCAAAACCGTACCTGCTCTTTTCTACTGCTTCCTGTCGCACTAAGGACAGGGTGAGACTGTCTCTAAAGTTCTGGTTGGAACTATTTTTTACGGTAACGTGAAGATTGATCATATAAGTTTCAGGTGAAAATATATATTTCTTTTCGACAACCACACCCTGAGGAGACGTCCAGAAAAAAGAGATCTCTTGCGATTTGTCGTCAATATTTAAAGAATCCGCGTTAAGGCCCGCTGAAAAAACCGCATCATCGAGACCACTAAGGCTATTACCGGCAAATCCCAATCTTACTGTCCCACCGGATATATCCGGAGATATCATTTCATAGAACGGGGAATCGGTATCTATGGTATCCCGGTATTCTTTAAGGACAAAACTTTTAAACACGGCTCCTTTTTCTGAAATTTTCACCACATATAACGGTGAGCTCACCGTGACAGTTCTGGACGGTTTCACCGGTAACGAAGGGACCTGTCCGGATTGTGGTGATGTATCGGCTATAACCTGCTCTTTTTTTTGTAAATCCGGTTTTTTATCTGTTTGCTGTCCTGTTTGTTGCTCTGTTTGCCGAGTTTGTTCGAGCGGCTGATCCACTTGCTTTGCAACAAAGAAAAAATTCCATACTATAAAGACAATTAAAGAAAGCGCGATGGCAATCAATAGTCGTGCATGTTCCATTATCCTCTCCAAATTTCAGTAATATCCAGAAATAAAATTCCGACCAGACCAATCAGATCAAAATGAATAGTTTCTATCTTTCGGGTGCAGAGGAGCAAAATCTTTGCGGGATTGATAGAAAGCGGTGGCATACGTTCCCGTCCAGAACCGGCTTCTTTATAGACCTTTGCAAAACACCCCTTTTTGCCCAATTTCTACGTCAGGCTCAAATTTCAATCCTCGAAATACTCAATGTATTCCTGTGGTTAAAATTTTCCCCTTCCTTGAACTTGAACCCCGGTTAAATATTAAATATGGATTTAACTGGGCAGGCAAAAATGAACATTTTTCAAAGGTCTTCTTTAATACCAATTCCATTCTATCAAGGTTGTAGGATGTTGCGCTTTAAGGAACAGAATCGATTCCTCCTGGATTAAAGGGATGGCACTTTACAATTCTCTTTAAAGCAAGGAAAAATCCTTTAAAAAGTCCATAACGCAAAATAGCCTGATAGGCATATTCAGAACAGGTTGGATAAAAACGACACGCAGGAGCCAAAACCGGAGATAATATTAATTGATATGCCTTTATCAAAAACAAAGGAAGTATCAGGAATAGTTTGTTAACGGCCATGACTCCCGGATATGCTGTCAAAAATGTTTTGCAGGGACAAACAAGCTTGTTTTGATGATAGGTCGGCGGCCTTATTCTTAGCTATGATATTAATATCCCAATAACCTGTAATAATGTGCCTGTTTAGGCGAAAATATTCACGAGAAAACCTTTTAATCCTATTACGTATTGTTGCGTTTCCAACTTTTCTCGTAACTGTTACACCAAGGCGTGTTCTTTGAAATCGATCCGGAGCAAATATAGCAACAAAGTGTCTATTTTGTATTTTTTTGCCGAATTTTGATAATTGAAGAAACTCGGAGCGTTTCAGAATTCTGTCTGCCTTGGTAAAAAAAAAGCGCAAAAGACGTTATCCTCTGCAACCTGTTGGTTTTACTGTGTTTGTTTGCATGTCGTAAGCAAATCTATTTATACCGCCAAACGGGTTCTGCCTTTAGATCTACGCCTGTTAATAATCTTTCTTCCCTGTTTGGTCGACATCCTTTTCAAAAACCCGTGTGTTCTTGCACGTTTAATTCTGCTTGGTTGAAAAGTTCTTTTCATAATGTAAAATCCTTAATCAAACACCAAAGTCTATGCCTGCTAACAAAAAATGAAATTGTATAATTTTAACCCTAAAATGAAAGCACAAGCTTTCTATATTGTCAAGACCGAAAAATGTGTAAAATCAAAATAATTGGCAACACTTTAGCTTTTTGACAATATTACCACTAATGGAATGCTGGAATATTGAAGGTAAAAGCGGAAATAAAATATTTAAATTGTAAAAAACTCCTTCAAATCCATCATTCCATTACTCCATCATTCCATGATTCCAATTGGGGCGAAGCCCCTAAGTTCAGTTCTTTTAATCTTTAAGAATTTCAAAAACATCCATCTCTTCCATATGAAGTTGTGCATCGGGGTATATTACAATGTGTTTGCCAATAATGCGTTCAAGAGAGACGATGAGATGGTTTTCCTCACCATGAAGCAACTCGGCAATTTCAGGGTTTACTCTCAAGCTCACTTTGACCCCCATCATGTCGCGTGATTCACGGAGTAAATCCCTGTATATATTGTGACAGATCGTCTGCCTCGATATCAGATAACCTTCCCCCTCGCAATAAAAGCAAGGCTCACATAGCATCCTTGTTAGGGGCATTCTGATTCTCTTTCTAGTCATCTGAATCATGCCCATCTCTGATATGGGAAGGATATGGGTTTTGCTCCTATCTTTTGTAAGAGCTTCTTTAAAAGCATTAAAAACCCTGTCCTGATTGGACTTTCTTTCCATATCGATAAAATCGATAATGATAATGCCGCCTATATCCCGGAGGCGGATTTGATAAGCGATCTCCTTTACAGCCTCGAGATTAGTCTTTAATATGGTTTCTTCCAGGTTATGTTTACCGACATATCGTCCTGTGTTTACATCGATTGCAACAAGTGCCTCTGTATGTTCAAGCACTATGTAACCGCCGGATTTCAGCCAAACTTTCTTTGTTAAAGCACGGGAAATGTCACCTTCTAAATTATAGGCATCAAAAATGGGCTCCCGTTCTTCATAAAGTTCTACAGAATCTTTAAGACTTGGCATAAATGTGTCAAGTAACAAAAGTATAGCCTCATAGCTAGAACGGGAATCGATGATCAGCTTTTCAGCTTCGTGCACCAGAAGATCCCTAACAGCACGAAGACTAAGTGCAACTTCTTTGTGCACAAGAGACGGCAACGGAACTGTCTGGTACTTGCTTTGTATATTTTCCCATAAATTTTTTAAAAAACCCATCTCATACGCGATCTTTTCTTTCTGGATATCCTCTGCAGCAGTTCTTACAATATACCCGAACTGGTCTTGGCGTAAAGATTCAACAATTCCCTTTAACCGTTTCCGTTCAATTTCATTCTCTATTCGCCGTGATACCCCGATATGATCAGAGGTCGGCATAAGAACAAGAAAGCGGCCGGGAAGAGAGATATGTGTCGTTACGCGAGCACCCTTGGAGCCTAAAGGAGCTTTAGATACCTGAACCATTATCTCCTGACCTTCTGTAATTAGTTCCTCTATATGATATTTGTAGTTAATCAAGGGCGTCGTCGATATAGAACCATTTATGTTAAGAAGATCCTCTTCACCCTCATTGCTTTTAAGCATAAGGTTTTCGATATCATTATATCTTGCACCATCAATATCGCTCACGTAGATAAAAGCGGCTTGCTTTAGCCCGATATCCACAAAGGCGGCTTGCATACCCGGTAAAACCCGTTGTACCTTCCCCTTGTAAATATTTCCTGCAATATCTGAAACATCTCCTCGCTCGATAAAAAGTTCCACGATGTTTCCATCTTCAAGAAGAGCAACCCTGGTTTCATGTTCGGCAACATTTATGACAATTTTTTTATTCATTATCTCAACTTTCCTACCCTGTAGATAATATCAAATATCGTAATAGTTTAGTCCTTTGAAACAAATCGACTTCAAACGAGCTTCGGGTATGATTAATAGTCCGAACGGGTTCTTTGATTACGAGCCGTTATCCACGAGTTTTTTCAGTAAAAATTTAATTATACCAGAAGCGGCAATATTTTCAAAAAGCTAAAGTGTTACCTAATTACGGATCGTTAACTTACTTTAACAATGGTTGCCTGTTTTATTTCTTCCCCGGGCAAACTGAATATTTTTTCAATAACCTCAAAAGGCCGCACAGTCTTGCCCGGTTCTGTTCTAAGCGTCATCTGCAGTTTATTGGGAGCAGACAACTCTATGTTTAAAACCATTTCTTTTAAGTCTATCGTTTTTACTTTCCCTTTGGGACCGGTTCGCGTTACAACTAATTCGCGTCTTTTTACAAAACATTTTAATTCTTTTGCATCAAAAAAACCATCTTTTTTTGTAACCATATAGGTTGATGACATCGACGCCTTACACAAAGACTTTGCCGGGGCAAGCTGACAGTGAAAAACAGTAAGGCCTCTAGGAAGATGTTCATTTAATCGATCTATGATGTTCTTGGGTTTAACATCCCCGCGTACTGATAAATAGAAAATTTCATTCAAGCTTTCCAGACCGATAGGAAGCGAATCTTCAAACGAGATCTTTGGCTTGGGATGAAAGCCTTCTGAAAATTTAACCGGTATCCCGGCACGTCGGATGGCACGCAAAAAAATTTTGACCTGTTCAAGATGCCCGAAATACTTTGCCTGTCCCCGCTTTGAAAAGGATATCTTCAGTTTTTTATAAAACGTTTCTTTAACATCGTCTGCCGAAAATATTTTTACGGTCCCTTCTTCACAGTCATCAAACACCTTGGGCTCAATAATTTCAAAGTCACAAACACCGCAACTATTACAGT
Source organism: Desulfobacteraceae bacterium (assembly GCA_030671225.1). Classification (GTDB taxonomy): domain Bacteria; phylum Desulfobacterota; class Desulfobacteria; order Desulfobacterales; family UBA11574; genus DAOVAE01. Next base: position 2,103 of record DAOVAE010000056.1, on the reverse strand, counting down.
CGCCGCTGCGACAATCAACAGTATATTCGCCATGTTCGGCTTTTAGTAATTCACTCTTTAAAAAATCCTTTGTAACTCCGGCATCAATATGATCCCAGGGTAACGGTTCAGCCGTATCTCTTAAACGTGTTGTATAAAAATCGATATCCACACTTTCATCGCAACAAGCCTCTTGCCATAATTGATATTTGAACTTGTCGCTCCAGCCATCAAATTTACATCCTTTTCTGTATGCATTAAGCAGTAATCGGCCGAGACTCCTGTCCCCACGTGCCCAAAGCCCTTCAAGCATACTGGCTTCAGGATTTTGAAATTTAAACTGAATCCCGGGCATTTTAAGATTCTTCTGTAACCGTCGTATCTTTTGCTTCGACTCGGTCAAAGAAATCTGAGATGACCATTGAAAAGGAGTGTGTGATTTTGGAATAAATGTTGCCACACTCACATTGAGCGTGCCCCTTCGCCCATTAGACCCTTTGATCTGGCGCAGCATTTTCACAAGATCAACTATAGCCTGCAGATCATTATCGTTTTCTGTTGGAAGGCCGACCATAAAATAGAGTTTTATCACCCGCCATCCCAGACCGAATGCATCTCTGACCGTATCTGCGATCTCTTTTTGTGTTATATTTTTATTAATAACATCCCTTAGCCGCTGGCTGCCGGCTTCCGGCGCTATGGTAAAACCTGTCTTTCTGACCCTTTTGACAAGTTGCATGAGTGCCGGTGATAATGTGCCGGCCCGCAGTGAAGGTAATGAAACCGCAATACGGCGGGATTTATAACGGGCCATCAGACGTTCCATGAGCGGAACTATACATTCATAATCCCCCGTGCTTAATGATAAAAGAGACATGTCCTCATAACCGGTTGAAGCAACACAAGCATCAGAAAGAGACAACAGGGTCTCTAAGGATCGTTCACGGACCGGACGGTATATCATTCCGGCCTGACAGAATCGGCAACCTCTAGTGCATCCTCTTGACACCTCAATCCGAAGACGATCATGCACCGGTTTGCCATAAGGAATTATGGGTGCATCTGGAAAAACCGCATTGTTAAGGTCATTTACAACCGCTCTTTTAACCGTTTTATAATCCGAAAATCCGGGTACAAGGGTCTGGAAACCGTTTTCATCATATTTTGGTTTAAAAAACACCGGGATATATACACCTTCAACATGGGACCACATTCTCAAAAGGGTCTCCTTATCGTTCTTGCCGCTCTTTTTCCATGCAAGCCATGCGTGGGACATCTTTATAATCACGTTTTCCCCGTCTCCCACCACGATAGCATCAAAAAAATCTGCAACCGGCTCAGGATTACAGGTACATGGGCCGCCTGCAATAACAAGTGGGTGTGAAACGTCTCTTTGTCTTGCAAAAAATGGAATGTTGGCAAGCTCAAGCATGGTAAGAATATTGGTATAGTTAAGTTCATAAAGAAGACTGAAACCTATGATATCGAACTGGTCAAGAGGTTTGTGAGATTCCAGGGACATAATAGGAATGCCTGATGACTTTAGATGTGCTTCCATATCAGTCCCAGGGGCAAATACCCTTTCAGCAGCAATCTCATGGTGAAGGTTAAGTATATGATAAAGTATCTGAAGGCCAAAATGTGATGTGCCTATTTCATACAGGTCCGGAAAAGCAAGCGCAAAACGAAGTTTTACCTTGCTGTGGTCTTTTTTAATTGTGTTTATTTCCGAGCCTAAATAACGGCTGGGCTGTTCTATCAGCGGTAAGATATCTTGAATGGTTGTTATGCTCATGATATATAGTTTTTATGGTGCAAATTTTAATATTATTATAACGGTGTTTAAAATGCCAAAGATACAAACACAACACAACAATAAATTATTAATTTCAACGGTTGTCTTTTTTATTGTTTCTATTATGCTTGTTGTTAGAGCCCCTGACAACCTTGGTGCCGACAACCTACGGGAAAGTGCCGTTGTAGTCGCCGTTAGAAAAGTCAGTCCTGTCGTTGTTAACATAAGTTCGGAGTTCGAGGTTCGCAAGCGGGTAAACCCTTTTTCCGGATTCGGTATTGATCCTTCTTTTGAAAATTTTTTTAATGACTTTTTCGATCCGGGATTCG
>DAOVAE010000148.1 GCA_030671225.1 Desulfobacteraceae bacterium | reverse complement strand
TAATCCGGCAGATACCAATGCACTAAAAGCAGTGGGGAAAAAGCATTCCAGGGAAATTGTTGAACTCGATCCCAAGCAAAATGAAATGGCAAAAATCGGAACCACCCATCTTGTCACGATAATGAATGACTTTGATCTGCTACCGGTTAATAATTTTCAGTACGGTCGGCATCCGGAGGCAGACAATATCGGACAGGAGGTTTACAGAAGCATTTTTGACGCCGGTTTTGACGGATGCTGGATGGGATGCTCGGTTGCCTGCTCACATGGTGTCAAAGACTTTGTTCCGCTCACCGGATCCTATAAAGGGGCCAAAGTTTTTGTAGACGGCCCCGAATATGAAACCATAGCCGGCTGCGGTTCAAACCTGGGCATTTTTGATCCACATACTATTATTGAGATGAATTTTTACTGCGACACATATGGTCTTGATACGATTTCCGTTGGTACGGCCACGGCCTTTGCCATGGAGTGCTTTGAGACGGGGTTGATTAATGAAGCCCATACCGGCGGAATGAACCTTTCGTTCGGTAACCGGCTGGCCGCCCTCGAGATCGTTCATCAAATGGCCCGAGGAGAAGGATTTGGCAAAATTGTGGGTCGGGGTGTTCGTGAAATGAAGTCAATTTTCGCCAGAGACTTTGGTGCCGACCCCGATCTGATGCAGGATATCGGCATGGAAGCCAAAGGGCTTGAGTTCTCCGAGTATATGACCAAAGAATCGCTTGCCCAGCAAGGCGGCTACGGTCTTGCCCTAAAAGGCCCTCAGCATGATGAGGCCTGGCTGATCTTTCTTGATATGGTGCATAATTTTATGCCGACCTTTGAGCAAAAAGCAGAAGCGCTGCACTGGTTTCCCATGTTCAGAACATGGTTCGGTTTGTGTGGACTGTGCAAGCTTCCCTGGAACGATGTTATACCTGAAGACAACAAGGAGACACCGGAGCCGGCAAAAGTCATGAAACATGTCGAGTGGTATGCAGAGTATTATAGTGTGGTTACCGGAAGACAGATATCCCCTGACGGCCTTATCCGGATGAGTGAAGCCGTTTACAATTTCCAGCGAATTTTCAACCTCAAAATGGGTTTTGGAAAGCGCGAGCATGACAATATTCCCTACCGCGCAGTAGGGCCGGTAAAAACGGTTGAGTACGAATCACGACACGAACGTTACGATAAACAGCTTGTCAAAGAGCACAAAGTCGATATCGCGGGTAAGTCTACGGAAGAAAAAGTAGCAATACTTCGAAAATGCCGCGAGGAACTTTATGAAAAACTAAAAGATGCTGTGTATAAACGCCGAGGATGGACCAACAATGGAATCCCTACAGTTGAAACCGTAAAGCGACTTGGTATCGATTTCCCCGAGATTCTGGAATTGCTCAAGACCCATGGGGTTGAATGATGATCAGGGTCAATGGAAAAAAGCATTCCTGGTGTGATGGAATGACGATTAAAGATCTTCTCAAGGATTTTAACGATTCCCATTTTTATGCGGTTGTACGCATAAATGACAAATACGTTTCCAGACCTAATTTTGAAAAAATCATAATCCCTGATAATTCAGAAGTATTTCTGATACCCATGATTGCCGGAGGATAATAACACCTAAAATCTGCAAAATTTCTGTAGAATTTAGGTAACATACAATTATGTCTATTGAAGCAATATCATTTCCTGCAGCCTTTATAGCGGGGCTTCTCTCTTTCTTGTCACCTTGTGTGCTACCGCTCATACCTGCATACTTTACCTTTATTACAGGTCTTTCTTTAGAAGAGCTGACCGAAAACCGTAATGCCGAAATTAGAACAAAAGTTTTTCTTTCAACCATTTCATTTGTTTTTGGGTTTTCACTGGTCTTCATCCTGATGGGCGCATCGGCCTCTTATCTTGGAGGCTTAATGTACAAGTATAGAGATTTGATAAGAGTTGTCGGTGGTATCTTGATTATCCTGCTGGGTGTTCATTTGACCGGTGTAATCCGTATTCGAAGTCTTGAATTTGAAAAACGGATTAATTTGGAAAAAAAGCCCTTACATTTTTTAGGAACATTTATTATCGGAATGGCTTTCGGGGCCGGCTGGACTCCTTGTATAGGCCCTCTGTTGGGATCGATACTTTTAATCGCCGGCGGTCAGGAAACGGTCCGGCAGGGGATGGTACTCCTTGGCATCTATTCCGCCGGATTGGCCATACCGTTTATTATCATATCTGTTTTTATCAATCTCCTCCTGATGTTTATTAAAAAGGCTTCCCGAGCCTTACGATACTTCAACGCGGCCGCAGGTATCCTGCTGATTGTTGTGGGACTGATACTTGTAACCAATAAGCTCTATGTTTTAACTATTTTGTAAACCGGTGGGCATATCTTTTGATCAGGCGGATTGTAGTGGAAATAATGACACCGCCGCTCATCACTGCAAGAAGAACAGGCACCCAAACATGCTCATGATATTCCATGTCTGCACGTGCGACCGAGATACCTGCACAACTAAATAAGAAAACAAGGAACATGAAGAAAATCACAATTAAACATGCTGTTTCAGAGTCATACCAGGAAACGATTGCTTTTCTAAATACAGGATTTTGATCGATGCGCATAATCTAACATCTCGGAAATTCTATCCCGCTTATAGCGGGATTGTAATCAATAACATTTTTAGCAACCATTCTCTCGGACCATAATGAATGCTTTATTTATCCCGCTTATAGAGGGATAAAACTCCCGAAACGTAGAGACTTTTGCAAAACGCTCCCTTTTGCCCAATTCCGGCGTCAGGCTCAAATTTTAATCCTCACAATACTCAATGTATTCCTGTGGTTAAAATCTTCGCCTTTCTTGGCCTTGAACAAAATTGAACGTTTTGCAAAGGTCTCGTATTATTACCCGCACTTAGTAAAACCGCAGAAATGGCATATCATACAGCCCTCTTCAAAGCTGATTGTATGGCCGCATTCCGGACAGGTCTCTCCAAGGAGACTGTTACCATATCTGCGTTCTTTATAAGATCCGTCTTTCATATACCTTTTCTCAAGGACTCTACCAATCGCGTCCGGTATTGATAAAACCAGTCCACCT
>DAOVAE010000010.1 GCA_030671225.1 Desulfobacteraceae bacterium | reverse complement strand
CTCATCTTCATCAGATTCCATTGGCGGTATGGGGAGCAGCTGTTTTATAACCGGAACCTGCCGTCCCATGCTGATAAACTCTGAATAAACAACATAGACTTCGTCATATTTTCCATTAAGAAATCCGTCTATCAAGCCTTTGCCGACTGTGGAAGCAATATTAAACTTGATTACCGTACCAATGACCTCCAAGTGATCGCTTATGATAGGAATTTCATTTTTACGGCACCAATCGCGGCCCTTTTTGCCAAAGTTTGTAAATGAAAACTCTACATCTTCTCCGGCTTCTTTTATAGATGAATCGGCTTTGGAAATAAGGTGTGCATTGAAACCACCGCACAAACCCCGGTCGGAAGTACACAAAATAATATGTTTTTTTACAACTTCCTCATGCGGCAAAAGAAGAGGGCTTGTTTCCTCTCCTGCTCTTCCTGAAAGACCTCCAAGTACTTCAGCGAACTTTTCAGCATAGGGTCGAAAGCCTTCCATATTGTTCTGAGCACCACGCAATCTGGAAGCAGCCACCATGTTCATGGCTTTTGTGATTTGCTTTGTCTTCTTTACCGCACCTATTTTTGTTTTGACCTCTTTTAACGTCGCCATACAAATCAGCCTTTATAATTCAAGTTATTTGTAATTTTGTTTCGATTACATATTATACAAATCAACAAATAACTATTTGATTGTATCCTTGAACTCCTCGTCATAAGCGTTCAAGGCCTCGGTCATAACTTTGTCAAGCTCATCCGATATCTCTTGTTTCTCCGCAATCTCAGTAAAAATCTGAGGATATCTGTCTTCAATAAAAGGGTACAGCCCGGCCTCATATTTCCCTAAAACATTAACAGGATATTTGTCGAGAAAACCTTTTGTTCCTGCAAAGAGTATTGTCACCTGTCTTTCAACCGAGAGCGGTTGAAACTGCGGTTGCTTCAAAATCTCAACGAGCCTTTCTCCACGGGCAAGCTGTGCCTGAGTTGCCTTATCCAGATCGCTTCCAAAAGCGGCAAACGCTTCAAGTTCACGGAACTGGGCCAGATCAAGCCGCAGTGTGCCGGCCACCTGTTTCATGGCTTTGACCTGAGCCGCACCACCAACGCGAGACACGGAAAGTCCGACATTAATTGCAGGCCTAACACCTGCAAAGAACAGACTGGGCTCAAGAAAGATCTGCCCGTCGGTAATCGAAATAACATTTGTCGGAATATATGCTGAAACGTCACCGGCCTGGGTTTCAATAATCGGAAGCGCGGTGAGAGAACCGGCGCCCAGCTCATCGTTGAGCTTAGAGGCTCGTTCCAGCAGGCGGGAGTGATTATAAAAAATATCACCTGGGTAAGCTTCACGACCTGGTGGACGTCTCAAAAGAAGTGAAACCTGGCGATATGACGCCGCCTGTTTTGAAAGGTCATCATAGATTATGAGCGCATGCATCTTATTGTCCCTAAAATATTCCCCCATGGCGCATCCCGAATAAGGAGCGATATACTGCAATGTTGCCGGGTCGCTGGCACAGGCTGCAATAACAGTCGTATATTCCATGGCCCCGTGTTTTTCAAGGGCGGCAACGACCTGGGCAACCGTCGATTTTTTCTGGCCGCAGGCTACATAAATGCAGTAAACATCCGTATCTTTCTGATTAATGATGGCATCCACGACAAGGGCTGTTTTGCCGATCTGACGGTCACCAATGACAAGTTCTCGTTGGCCGCGGCCCACCGGTGTCATGGCATCAACAGCTTTTGCTCCGGTATACATCGGTTCATGCACACCCTTTCTGTCAATAACACCCGGCGCAACCATCTCGACCCTTCTGGTTTCTTTGGTATCTACCGGTCCCTTACCATCAAGAGGTTCACCAACTGCCGAAAGTACCCGCCCAAGGACGCCTTTCCCTACAGGAACCTCAGCAATTCGACCGGTCCGCTTGACCATATCACCTTCTTTGATACCGAAGTCATCGCCCATAACGGCAACGCCTACGTTATCTTCCTCAAGGTTCAGCACAAGGCCAAAAATGCCACCCGGGAATTCAACCAGCTCCATGGCCATAACCTTTTCCAGACCATACACTCTGGCAATACCATCACCAACCGACAAGACGACCCCTGTTTCACTCAGTTCAACTTTCTTGTCGTAATCCGTAATCTGTTCCTTAATAATCTGACTTATTTCTTCAGCTTTTAGTTCCATTATATACTCTCACCCCTTTTTAAAGATTCTCTCATATTGAGCAATTGTGTTTTGATGCTACCGTCCAAAACCAGATCACCTATTCGAGAAACAATCCCCCCTATAAGGCTGGGGTCGTGCTCAACCTCTAAAATAATATCTTTACCTGTCCTTTTCGACAGGGTAGTACGGATTTTTTCAACGGTTTCGGATGACAACTCCGTAGCCGAAACCAGACTGGCACGCACAACGCCTTTTAATTCATCAGCCAGTTTTTTATAAAACTCATTGATATCACTTAAAAATCCAAATCGTCCTTTGTCAAACAACAAAAGCAGGAAGGACGCCATGACTTTGGAAATATTTACTTTATCTATTACCACCTGCAAAACCTTTTTGCGGCCTCCGGCATCATAAAGCGGGTTTGTAATTGCCTGCTCAAGCTCTTTTTCACTCGCAATTAAATCTGAAAATCGATCAAGTTCTTCTTTATAGGTCTCAGCCTCATTATCCTCTTTGCCGATAATAAGAAGTGCCTTGGCATAACGCCTGGCTACTTTCAAATTCTTCACTGTGCCACCACCTTCTCTAAATATTCGTCTACCAGTTTATCCTGATCCTGGGCTGTAATCTTGTTCTTTATCAGCGTTTCAGCATTAACAAGCGCTTTTTCGAGTGTATCTTGCTGCAGCTTTATTTTAGCCTGTTTGAATTCATTCTCAATATTGCGGCGGGCCTGTTCTTCCAGTTTCTCGGCCGCCTTTTTCGCCTCCTCGATGATTCTCGCCTTGGCCTCGTTTCCCTGTCTTATATACTCTTCAACAAGCTTCTCAGCCTCATGCTCCAAAAGGGAAAATCTTTCCTTGTATTTTACCAGTTCCTTTTCTGCTTCCTTTTTCTTAGTCTCCAGTTCGCTGAGCTGATCTTTAATACCTTTAATTCTGGAATCAAGCGCTTGTGATACAGGCTTGCGTAAAATCAAAAAAAGACCTATAGCCAGAACAGCAAAATTCATAACCTTGTAAGTATCGGTCTTTACCCATCCTTTACTGCCGCCTCCTTCTGACGAAGCTATAGTCGTACCCACAAAGCAGAATAAAAGCACGGCCATAATAACCATCACGGTTAATCCTTTGTGAATAATCAGATTTTTGCGATTAATACCGGGCCGTCTTCTTATATTAAGGTTCATTAAACAGCCCTCCCCAGAATTTTTTCACCAATAGCACCTGCAAACTTATCAATCTCCTTTTGTAAAGATGCCCTTACACTTTCGACATCCCTTGCAATTTTTTCACGCACCTCGGCAAGGTCTTCTTGGGCCTTTTGATTAATTTTTTCGATTATCTCCTTTTCTTCATCAGCAGCCTCTTTTAACAAGACATTCTTTTCATTTAATCCTTTAGCCCTGGCATCTTTAATTCCAGAATCAAAGGCATCGCCTTTTTCATTTGCTTTCTTATTTGAAGTCTCAATACTCTGCTCAATGCTTGTAATCTTTTCCTTTCTTTGGATCAGAATTTTGCGGATCGGTCTTAATAAAACAATATTTAATGCCCATACAATAATGAGAAAATTTGCCATCTGAACCCAAAGCGTCCAATCAGGCAAAACCGTTATGCCGCCACCCGACCCGAAAGCAACTCCGGTATATAAAAGAGAGGCTGTTATAAAAAGGAAAGCGATATAACCTTTCCGGCTCGAACCAGAAATTTTCATCTATAGATCCTCCATCCAAGAATTGATGAATTCGTAAAAAGTCGAATTCATCATGAAATATGTAACAGCAATTTTCTTTAGATATTATACCCAACCATATTTCAACTCGGCGGTCTATAACATCAGCCACAATATGTTGTCAAAGGTTTTTTTAATTTTTCTCTCCCGTCGGGTTCTTTGTTAAAAGCAAGTCTTTTTAATGAAATATATGGCCTTTCTGGTTGTCATTGTTCAGGTTTTCATACAGCAACCTCCATTGAATATGACTCCGGATTCAATCAAAACAGCCGGAGCCTGAATATCACCCATAACACTACCCGGCGGGTAAACCTCAATTCTTTCCCTTGCATCGATCGTACCGTTTACCTCACCCATGATGATTGCAACATCAACGATTATCTCTGCGTTCACAACAGCCTTTTCCCCTATAATAACCGTCCCGTGATTACTGCAAATTTTTCCATTAACATTTCCATCCAGCCTGATAGTATTATTGAACTCGAGTGTCCCTTCAATACTGGTACTGGCACCTATAAAAGTGGTTATTGGGTTGGGCTCCTTTGTTTTTCTCATTCTTTTTCCCTATACAGGAAATAGCTGAGGGCACATTGCCCGGTTAAAACAAGCATCCTGTATCTCGATTATTCAAACAGAAAACGCCTCATGCTTATGCTCATCAAAAGGCCGATGCAAATCATTATGCTAATGATCGATGAACCTCCATAACTGATAAACGGTAATGTAACGCCGACAATCGGCATTAAACCCATAGCCATCCCAATATTAATAAAAACCTGCCAGAATATCATTGCAGCAACACCTACAGCCATGATCGTACCAAAAGGCTCTCTGCATCTATAAGCAATGTTTAATCCCCAGATAATGAGCGTCAGAAAAAGAATAAGGATAACTACCGAACCCACAAGACCCCATTCCTCGGCCAGAACTGAAAATATGAAATCGGTATGCTGTTCAGGCAAAAAGGAGAGTGCGTTCTGTGTTCCTTTTAAAAATCCTTTTCCGGAAATCATACCGGAACCTATGGCGATTTTTGATTGTATGATATGATAACCGGCACCTAGCGGATCACGATCCGGATTCAAAAATGTTAAGATCCGCTTCTTCTGGTAACCTTTCAGTAAAAACCAAACCAGGGGAACAGTTATGGTACACGCAGTTATGATGCATAAAAGAGAGCGTCTTTCAATTCTCACAAAAACAGTCATGGAGCCGGCAATCAAAACCACCAGTATGGCTGTTCCTAAATCCGGTTGCTTAACTATTAAAATAAAAGGAATTATCGTCAATACCAGAGGAGTGAAAAGTTCGCGTAAGGTAAAACCCTTTGTATTTGCATGTTTTGAATAATATCTTGCCAGACTAATTATCACGGCAATCTTGATAAGTTCTGATGGTTGAATTGAAACAGGGCCCAATATGAGCCATCGCCTTGCTCCTCCTACATGTTTCCCTATCATTAATACATATATTAACAGTAATATGCATGCGGCATAGATTACGGGAGCCCATCTATCCAATGACTTGTAATTAATCAGAAAAGACAATACCATGCCGGTCATCCCGGCGCAATACCAGATCAGCTGCTTAAAATAGAGTATTTTTTGCGGCGTAGGAGTTGCTGATGTTACAGCGCTGTATAGCGTAGCAAGGCCCAAGAAGCCGAGTAGAAAGGTGAATCCCAGCAAACCCCAATCAAAATATTTTACAAACCGCCGATCGAACATAGACACTATATCCCTTTTAGAATTGCTTTGAGCTTTCAGCTCCGACCTTTGAGCTTTCTGCTTTCAGCTGCCTGCCATATTCATCCTTTTCCAAATATGCCCTGATTATTTCCCTTGCTATGGGCCCCGCTGCACTCGATCCATGTCCTCCATGTTCTACAAGCACGGCAACAGCTATTTGCGGATCGACAGATGGAGCATAAGCTACGAACCATGCATGTGGAGTATGATGTTTTGGTCTGTCCGTTTCAGATTGAGTGCTGTCATTAGTACGCCCAACCACCTGTGCGGTTCCGGTTTTTCCACTTACATCTATACCTTTAATATGTGCGATTCTTCCAGTTCCTTTCGGATTGTTAACTACTTCCCACAGGCCTTTTTTGATAATCTCCAGTGTTGTTTTACCGGCGGGCAACTTGCCGACTGCCTGCTTTTTACCCTGAATAACAATATCACCGCTTACCGTCTTGACCGACTCAAGTATAAGCGGCTTATATCTTGTTCCACCATTTGCCATTGCTGAAGTCAGGACCAGCATCTGCAGCGGCGTTGTAAGATTATATCCCTGCCCGATGGCAATCGAAAGGGTTTCTCCTTTCTGCCATGCAATGCCGGTTCGGCGCTTTTTCCAGGCCGCGGTTGGAATCAGACCAGCTGCTTCATTATCCAGATTGATCCCGGTGGGCGTTCCCAAACCAGATGCTTTGGCGTAAAACGCGAGTCGATCTACGCCCAGCCTTTGCCCAACCTGGTAAAAAAAGACATCACAGGATTGGGCTAATGCTTTAAAAATATTTACGCTGCCATGCCCTCCACGTCTCCAGCATCTATAAACACGATTCCCATATTTATAATAGCCGGGGCAGTAAAAAGTTGTATTTTTATCAATAATCCCTTCCTCCAGCCCGGCAATGGCGGTTATAATCTTAAAGGTAGATGCAGGAGGATACTCACCCTGGATAGCTTTGTTTTCCATCGGCCTTAACGGGTTGGAAATAAGAGAATTCCATTGTTTATGTGACATGCCGTCAACAAAGGTATTCTGGTCAAATGAAGGGGAGCTTACCAATGCAAGGATATTGCCTGTTTTTGGATCCATAGCTACAACAGCTCCGGCCGTACCTTCTAATAGCACTTCAGCCTTTTTTTGTACTGTATGGTCGATTGTCAGATAAATGTTTTGTCCTGGTTGGGCATCAACCGTTTTTAAAACTCTAACAACCTGTCCAATAACATTTACCTCCACCTGTCGCCCGCCTCGTTTTCCCCTCAAAAACGGCTCAAATGCCTTTTCCACACCAAACTTTCCAATAAAATCGCCACCCTTTGACCCTGGATATTTTCCGGATTTAAGCTCATCAGAATTGATTTCGCTCAAATATCCGATCAGATGGGCGGCGCTCTGCCTGTAAATGTAGTGTCTTCGAGGCTTAACATCCACAACAATACCGGGAAGATCGAATTTTCGAACTTCGACAGCCGCAAGTGCATCTCGCCCCATATCCTGTTTCAAGAGAATCGGCTTATAGGATGAAATATCTTTACTACGCCCAATTTTTGACATAAGCTCTGATTCAGAAACGTTTATCTGCTTGGACAGTTTAGACAGTTTTTCGATGGTACGCTCAACCGGCTTGGCATCTTTTAAAATAATGCTAAGATCAAACGCCGGCCGATTATCGACAAGCGGTATTCCATTACGATCAAAAATCATCCCTCTGGAAGAATCTGTAGTTTGCAGCCGTATACAGTTGTTTTCTGAAAGTCTCCTCAACTCCTGACCATGAATAACCTGAAGGTAAAATAAACGTGCGAAAAGTATAAGAAAAGCTCCTGCAACGCAAAACATCACCCTGACTACTCGTTGCTTGTACCAATCAGAGTCTGCGGTTTTTAAATATTTACTCAAATTGGACCTCAAAGATATTTTTTTCATTATCAGCTGCCTATTATTGGGTTAACGATTAACTTTTTTTGACAAACACCTTTTTAAGCCATCTATTCCATCTGCCATGGAAGTAATTAAAAAACATGAGAAAAATCGGCCCTGTAAATATTGCCCAAAAAACCTGCACCCCTACTGTATTAATTGTCGCTGAAGAAAACCGCGAACCCGGCTCTAACATGGCAACAGTTCCTATAAATATGCAATTCTGCATCAACACGCCTGCAGCAACAACGAATGGTAAAAGGAAACTATCCCCCACATGTAAAAATGTAATAATCCATCTCACTCCGACAAACAGCCAGACATAGGTCGTTAAATATAGGCCGAAAGGTCCTCCTGAAAGGCTATCCATCACAAATCCGAAAAATAGTATAACAGGTATGCTATCACGAACAGAGTGAAAAAGACTTAAATAGATAACAAACGGGGAAAGAAGATCATAGAATCTGTCGAACAAAGGCAAATAGGGCATAACTGTAGTCTGAAAAATCACCAGACAGAGACAGATGAAGAAATGAAAGCAAAACGTCATTGTTTGTTCTCAAACTCACGTTTTTAAGAGCTCAATAAAACCAGGACCTCTTCAAGTTTTTCAAAATCAACATATGGTGTAACAGACACTTCCTGAAAGATTCCCGAGTTAGGTCTGACAACGCCTGAAACGTGACCCACTATCAGTCCTTTTGGGAAAACACCATCCAATCCGGACGAAACAACAGTATCGCCAATAGTAATATCATGTTTACGTAAAACATATTTAAAAAGGCACCGATCTTCAGACCCGCCTTTGATAATTCCGCGTGCCCTGTTCCTCTGCACCAGTGCATCGACGGAACTGTTATAGTCAATAATCAGCAGAACTTTTGAATAATCGGACGAGACCTCTATAACCTGCCCCGCAATTCCTTCCGGAATCACCACAGCCATGCCTTTTTCTACACCATCATCTTTACCTTTATCAATAATTATTGTCTTAAACCAAGGAGAGGGATCTTTGCCGATAACTTCGGCTGCAAGGGCTAGATTAGTTATAGCTTTCTGAAATTTCAGTAAACTGCGAAGACGAACGTTGGAAAGTTTAAGTTCTTTATACTTGGTATTTTTTTCAATGGCCTGACTTAAGGCCTTTTTGTAATTATCATTTTCTTTTGTCACTTTAACAAGAAAGAAATAGTGACCCCAGACATCTCTTACAAAACGAATCGAACGGGATGCCGCCTCCTGAAAAGGGGCGATTAAATAGATAGCAATCCGCCCCGGTCCATAATGAGAAAGATAACGACGATTGGAAACAGAAAGGCCTATGATATTGACAACAATCAGAATAATCACGCCAATAATCATCACCATCTTCTTGGGAAACATGAAACTATGAAATTACAACTTGTTTGAGAATTTCAATGCTGTCGAGAGCTACACCCGAACCAATTGCTACAGTTGTTAATGGATCTTCGGTTATAGTTATCGGGAGGCTGGTTTCCTCTCTGAGAAGCTTGTCAATATTTTTTAACAGCGCGCCTCCTCCTGTCAGTACAATTCCTCTGTCGACAATGTCGGCAGCAAGCTCCGGCGGCGTTTGTTCCAGGGCTATTTTTACTGTCTCAACAATAGCATCAATCTGCTCGGAAATAGCTACCCGTATCTCTTCTGAATCAATAGCCAGAATCTTAGGTATTCCCGATGCGAGGTCTCTACCTTTGACTTCTATTGTTTCCAGATCCTGAGTTTCCGGGTATGCATTCCCGATTGTCGTTTTAATAATTTCAGCTGTCCGTTCACCTATTAACAGGTTATACTTCCGTTTGATATACTGTATGATCGCAGAATCCATTTTATTACCGGCCACTCTGATAGATCTACTGTAAACAATTCCTGCCAAGGATATCACCGCAACCTCCGTAGTACCGCCGCCGATATCGACCACCATATTGCAGATTGGCTCAGTAATCGGAAGGCCGGCCCCTATTGCGGCAGCCATGGGCTCTTCAATCAGAAATACTTCGCGTGACCCTGCCGATTCAGCTGATTCTCTGACGGCACGCTTTTCAACCTGGGTAATTCCGGACGGAATGGCAATAACAATTCTTGGCCTGACAAATGTACGCCTGTTGTGAACCTTATGAATAAAATGACGGAGCATCGCTTCGGCAACTTCAAAATCAGCTATAACACCATCACGCATGGGACGAATGGCCACGATATGACCGGGTGTCCTGCCCAACATATTCTTGGCCTCAAGGCCAACAGCTAAAACACGATTTTTCATTCGGTCGTCTGTGCGCACCGCAACAACAGAGGGCTCATTCAAAACAATACCTTTACCTTTAACATAAACGAGTGTGTTTGCCGTACCAAGATCGATGGCAAGATCACTGGAAAATGCTCCTAATATTTTATCTACAAATAGACCCATGGCACCTCATATTCACACACAAAAAGTGCGTATACATTATTCGTTTATATTATATTTTTGAGAGTTTTGAAAATAAGCCCAAAATTTTCTGAATTATAATTAATATCAGAATCTTTCTATAATTACAAGAAAAATATCAAGAGATCTTATCCTCAATTAGGATATAAAGTTTAACAGGCGCCTCATTAAATTGAACCGTCATTAGCCATATGTTTCATGACTATATCATGTAATTTAGGCCTGAAAGCTTTTATTTTATTGTTATTACGAGATGGATGTACACGGTTGGTTAATAATATTACCATAGCTCTGCGGTCAAGATCCATCCAGAAGGATGTTCCGGTGAAACCAAGATGCCCCACACTTTCCCTTGAAAAATATCTTCCACAACTAGATTCTGTCAAAGGCGGAGTGTCAAATCCAAGCGCCCGGCCTGCAGGCTCTTGCTTTTTAAAAAACATTTGAACTAAATCGACATCAAAAACACCCGTGGAAGGGGACCCATGGTATGCAGCCATAAGTTCTGACAAAAGAGAATGAACATCTTCGGCAGCCCCAAAAAGCCCGGCATGCCCATCGACACCACCTGCTGCATAGGCATTATCGTCATGTACCACACCCTCCAAAAGGATATTCCGCCAAGGGCATCGTTCGGTAGCGGCAAATTTTTCTTGGCGGGGCTTGGAATCAAGATCCACAAAAAAAAGATTTTCAAGACCCAGTTGACCGTAGATCTCTTCCATAACAAAACGGTCCAAGCGATTTCCTGACACCTTTTCTATCACCCAGCACAGAATCATAAACCCTATATCACTGTATAATACCTGCTTGCCCACGGAATTAATAAGCTGTTCTTTTTCCAGAAGGCCTCTTAAAGCATCTTTTCTCTGATTTGGCTCAAGTTTGCATAACAATTTGTAATAGGGTCGATAATCAGGAAGACCCGAATTATGACAAAGCATGTGTCTGATACTTATCCGCCCCTTTTCCGTACTATTAAACCGGGATAAAATTGATCCGAGATTTTGATCCAGTCCCAGTTTTTTTTGAGAAATGAGTTTCATAATCACCATTGAGGTCGCCAGCGGTTTTGTAAGGGATGCCAGATCGAAAATTGTACGGATTGTCATTGGACGTTCAGAGAATATATTAGCATATCCGTAAGCTTTGAAAAAAATGACGGAATCGTCTTTTGAGACCAGTAACACTCCACCAGGAAAAACGTTATTGGAAACTGCTTCTTTCATTAAGTTATTTGTCGATTCCATGTTTATATTCGTCATGTACTATTTACCAATTTTCACGGTTGCCGGCTCATGAAAAGCCAGTACTTGCCGGTCTGTATCAAGGGTTGCTCCAAGTCCAATTGGAATAGTGATATTGATCCTGCAGTGGCCTATTTCAAAACCTGAAAGAATAGGAATGTGCACATCTCTGAAAATTTCCTGAACGATCCGGAATATCTCGTCGGGTTGTCCACACTCTTCAAAGGAACCGAGAACAAGGCCCTTAAGCCCCTCAAAACATCCGGCAAGCTCCATCTGGGTCAGCATCCGGTCAATTCGGTATGGCGCCTCTCCCCGATCCTCAAGAAGCAGAATCTTCCCGTTAAAACTTGGCGCATAGGGGGTTCCGACAAGATGACACAACGTTGTAAGATTACCGCCCGCAACAGTCCCTAAAGCTGCACCCGGTTTGATGACAATTCCTTTTTCAGGTTTCAGTTCAAGTATAGTATTGGATGTCAGTACCGTACTCATGGCCGCGATGGTCTCCTGGGCGGCGCTAGCCAGAGTTGTTACCACAGGCCCGTGAAAGGTGACAAGGCCGCACCGGTCATGTAATACAGAAAGCAGCGCAGAGATGTCGCTGTATCCGATAAAGATTTTCGGATTCTCCGAAATGGTTTCAAAATCAAGAAACGGAAGAATACGCATGCTGCCATACCCGCCCCGTGCACAAACAACAGCCTGGACGTCTGGATCGGCGAAAAGACGATTCACCTGATCCGCCCGCTGAATGTCGGTTCCGGCCAAAAACCCATATTTATGAAAAATACTCTCATCAAAAAACGTTTGAAACCCCATTGACTCCAGAACAGCTTTTCCTTTCATGAATTTTTCCGGATCAAATGGCCCGGCAGGTGCAACAATGCCAACGGTATCGCCCGACATCAGGCGGGGAGGTATTAAAGGTGTTTTTTCTGTGTTATTCATATTCAGGTTCCAGCTTATGCTTTTTTAACTCGTTATCGT
>DAOVAE010000028.1 GCA_030671225.1 Desulfobacteraceae bacterium | reverse complement strand
GAGACCTTTGCAAAACGCCCCCTTTTGCCCAATTCCGGCGTCAGGCTCAAATTTTAATCCTCAAAATACTCAATGTATTCCTGTGGTTAAAATTTTCGCCTTTCTTGGCCTTGAACAAAATTGAACGTTTTGCAAAGGTCTCGGTTCGCAGTAGACGACTAAGGATTAACCCTTGATGCCGCGGATCTGACGCATCCTCGACTTTCGCTCAATTGCGGTGTGATCTTATACCCATGAAATATGTTCAACTGATTCCGGTCGTATTTTTGGCATTTTAATAGAAAAATGTGATCCTTTGCCCGGCGTTGAATCCACCGTTATGGAGCCGCCATGTTGTCGTATAAAATTGTTGGATATAAACAGCCCCAATCCTGTCCCCTTGTTCCCTTTGGATGAAAAGAAGAGATTGAACAAATTTTCCCGGGTCTCTTTATCCATACCGACACCGGTGTCGGTAACATCGAAAATGATATGATCATTATCCTGTTTTACACCAAAGACAATTTCATGCGATTTATCCGACTCCTTTTCTAAGCACGCATCAATGGCATTTTCAAGTACGTTGATAAGTGCCGAGCGGACAACAGCGGCATCTACCTCGAATTCTCCGATGGACTCATCGAAATCACTGACAATCTTTATATTTTGAGCTTCAATTTTCGGTTCCACTGTATGAACAACCTCAACGGCCAAACTTAAAACATCAACGCGCTCCCATTTCAGATCTCGCTCTTTTGCAAAATAGAGTATATCAAGAACCATGTTCCTAATACGATCGACCATAAGCCTCACAACATGCCATCCTTCTTTAATCAGTTCTTCATTCTTCTTATCAAATCCTGAGTCGAGAAGGTACATCCCGCCATCCAATCGGGTCAAAAGCCCCTTAATACCGTGCGAAATGGAACCGATCTTTAGTCCTATAGCGGAGAGGTGATCCTGAAGTTTGCGAATCTGGGTGATATTTGTCGACATTTCCATTACCTGGCTGATTTCTCCAGCCTCATCGCGAATGGGCGCAGTCCATATAAGCAGATTGTTCTGCTCTCCGGTCTTTGACGTCACCACCATCTCTGACTGGTGAGATTTTCCGTCTTCAAAAGTTTTTGCAACCGGACACTCAGAACAAGGCTCATGCTGGTGTTTATAAACCTCGTAACAGTGTGATCCGATCTTCTCGTCGAAATCCTCTTTGAACCGCCGGTTCGCTGCTACAAGCTTTAACGATCTATCCTGAACGGAAATATAGCAGGGCGCCTCATCAAAAAGCTGATGGTATCTCTGTTGTGTGGTTCGCAACTCTTCCTGAAGTCGTCTTATTTCCGTTGTGTCGGCTGATATTTCGATAACCAATTCAACGTTACCATCCTTATTCCGAATCGGTGCGGTATGTACAATGACAGGGACGGTTTCTCCGCTGACATATACGACTGTTTCTTTGCTTCGACGGCCTTTTCTGCTTTTGAATGTCTCTCCGACAGGGCATTTTGCTTGATCCGCTGCACGGCCTTTATAAATTTCCCAACTATTGCCGCCAATCCTATCCCCCAATCGCTCCTTATATAGCTGATTTGTGGCGACAACCTTTAAATTGCGATTGTGGACAGAAACAAAACATGGCATCTCGTTGAAATATTTTATGTTGCCTTCAAAACCGACTGCAATTTCTTTTATAGCAGACGAGAGTCCTTCAACAGCCTGGCCGACAGCAACCTGCCTTTCAACTTCTATTAGCCGAGCGGATTTCTCACGTACAAGGTCTTCAAGGTTTTCCGTATATTCTTTTAATTTTTGCCGCATGAAAATCTTGTCACGGGCTCTTTTTAGCGCGATCTCGAGGACATCATCGTTGATCGGCTTGGTAACAAAATCTACGGCTTCATACTTAAGGCTTTTGATGGCAAGATCCATGTCTCCGTGGCCGGTAATCATAATGACTTCCGTATCCGGATTTGCTTGTTTTATCTTTTGTAGCAGCTCAATACCGTCCATACCGGGCATTTTTATATCGGTAAGGACTATGGACGGCTTTATTTTTTTGAAAAGGCTAAGGGCCTGTTCACCATTTTCAGCCGTTACAACGTTATAACCGGAGTCGGATAGAGAAATCCCTAAAACCTTGCGGATACCCTCTTCATCATCAACTAATAATATTTTTTCGTTCATTATTACTTATTTTGGAAAAGGGTTAAAATAATATGGGCTCGTTTAGGTGAGTCGAATCTTGGGTTTAAATTTAATGGGCCATAACCGTCAACCAATTGTCGATTTTACGATTCCAATTAGCTTTTCCGGATCAAATGGTTTGCTGACATACGCCACGGCTTTTTTTATTGCATGACGTCCAGCCAGACCGGTGATGACAATAACCGGTATGTCCTTAAATTCTTCATACTTTGTTAATTTACGATAAAATCTTGGCCCCCATTCTTCGGGCATATCAAGATCGAGTGTAATCAGATCAGGCTTCTCTTTTTTCAATACGTCAAGTCCTTCCACACCCGAAGCAGCGGTACATGTCTCGTATCCATTGTCATTAAACAGGTTGACAAGGTATTTAACAATAATGGGATCATCATCAACGACCAGTATTTTCTTTGTCATGGCAGACCTCTTTCTTTTATTTAAATGCTTTCTTGAAAATATTTATTTTTGTTTTACATGGCATTCGCTGCACATGATCGGACCTGCCTTATTTTTCAGATGACACCCCTTGCACATAGAATGATACGTATCCACAAGCGGGATAGGATTTTTGTCATTCCCAAGTTCATGGCATTCTGAACATTCCATTTCTTCTGATGTTTCATCTTCAACCAATTCCCCTTCTTCATACAGATGATGGCATACGTAGCAATCTTCAATCTCATCTTTATCATTATGATCATCATGAAGAAAAACGACGGTGTACCGCATCCGATCTGTAAAGGCGCTGTCCTGGACCGTTGTTACGTCTTCTTGGGAACTTGCAGTGATGGCAGCCAAAATTGAAAGAAGTAACACAATCATGACATATACCATAAAATTTCTTTTTTCCATCATAATTTCCTCTTTTTTGATACTGATCAACAGGTTATGGAAACAACCGTTTCTTGTGACCTGCTTTTAAACCGGCTTTTCGATGCAGTCGTATATAATGTCACCGAGGAACTTAATCTCCATGCCCAGTCCATAGTGGTGAACAATATCATCAAGGCCACCATGGCAGTTATGACACGGTGCAATAATGGTTTCCGCCCCTCTGGCCTTTACCGCAAAAAGCTGCTCTGCCTTGGCCCGGTTTCCAAGTATACGTTTCATTTTGAAAGGCGGACCGCAATTAATAACTCCACCGCCGGCACAACAGCAGAGATTGTGTTCCCGGTTCGGATGCATCTCAATAAACTCCGTGCAAAGCGTCCTGGCTAAATAACGCCCCATTTCATGCAGACCTCGACCACGGGAGATATTACACGGATCCTGGAAGGTAACCGTCTTGTCATATTTCTGGGCGACCGATACTTTTCCCTCATTAAACAGTTCGTAGTAAAATTCGACGGCATGTGTCACCGGTATGGGCGGCCATTTCCATAACAACCACCGGTTGCCCACGTCGTAGACGGAACGAAATGCATGACCACATTCTCCCATTACAATTCGTTTAACCTTTAGTCTCATGGCAGTCTCAAAGTGCGCTTTTTTGAGGCGACCCATCATCTCTATGTCCCCGGAAAACATACACATGTCGCTGTTGTCCCAACCCGGAGTTGCCGGCATCGTCCAGTCAACACCAGCCACATTCATGAGCACGGCCGTTTGATAGATAAGCTGCGCACGAAACTTCGGCTCAGGTGCGATGACGGAATAGAATATCTCTGCTCCCTCCTTTTCCAGGGGTATCCGCAGATTCGGTATTTCATCCTGTGCTTCTTCTTCCTGCCACATAAGACTGTCGATATATTCATCTTCTTTTACCCACATTTGATTTAAAGTAGCAGCATGGCTGTGAACTGTATCCTGTTGATACTTCGGGGTAACACCGAGCAAGTGACATATTCGACGAACAATGGACATCAAATAAGCAACATCGATTCCAAATGGACAATACATGGCACATCGGCGACACAGATTGCATTCCGTTGAAGCAATCAATCTTGCACGTTTTATGAACTCAGCGTCAACGTTGCCTTTTCTTTTCAATATTTCCCATATGGTCTGCTTGACCTTGCCCGCCGGTGAAAATGCAGGATCATTGTCGTAGGAAAGATAGAAATGACAGGCTTCGCTGCAGAGGCCGCAGTGCACGCATGTGTCCACATAGGTCTTGAGACGCGCACCGACTTCATTTTTTAAGACGTGGTTGATGACTTGATCAATTCTCTGCTGCGTAAGCCTTTCAATTCCTTTCTCAATACCTTCGTCATAAATTTCGGTTTTTATTATTTTAGATGCTGCTTGAGCCATAATACTTACTCCTTGTCGGTTTGATAAAATTTTTACCAATCTTTTGCCTGTCTTACACTCCCGAACTCGGAGCCCATATATCCTCTGGTAACCGGGAAAAAAAACATATGGCTCAACCGGGTAAATGGGATAGCAGCAAGCATGATTTCACCGGAAAGGATGTGTATAATCCCCATAACTTTATATCCGAAAAATTGGTGATACGTCCAAAAACCCGTAATAAATGGAGCGGCGACAATAGCAAGGATCACATAATCCGAGACAGTTGTAAGATATTTTACTTCCGGCAAAACGATTCGTCGCACCAGGAAAAAAATACATGACCCGATAACAATAAGCGCCATGAAGTCGGCAGTAGCATCTGATAAGAACCACCAGCTAATGTTCCACGATTCTTTCCAGAGGATGATGTGGGCAAAGAGAAAAAGCGGGACAGCAATAAGACATATATGAAAAGAAAAGGCTACCAGAGTCATAACCGGATGTTTTCGCATGTTTACACTTCCAAATGGGATAATCCAGTGAAAGATAGAACGAAGCGCGTATTTGGGGCTAAAGTATGCGTAAATTACGGTGTCTTTTTTCTTTGCCAGCAATCCCATTGATACCAGCCGGTAAATGCTTCCCCCAATAAAAATAATAAAAGAAATCCATACCAGCGGACCACTGACAAAATTATAAATTTCATGCATTGTTCCATTCTCCTTTTAGCCAGTGATATCGGTTACAGGTATAATATGTCGATAATACTCGCCCGGATCTGACTTGTCCTCGATGGCTCGAATCATAATTTTGTCGCCATCAGGACTGAAAACCGGATCCCACACCGCCGCAAACGTTTCTTTTAAAGGGCGGCCATCAATAACAATGGTGTAGCGGCCCTTCTTTTCGACCTTGGCTGCAACCCTGCGGCTGTCCGGGCTGAAAACGGGCTGCCAGGCCATGTCGAATTTTTCTTGCCAGGGCTTTCCGTTAACGGCAATGGTCCATTTTCCATCCTCTTTGCCAATGCAGGCCAGTTTGGAGCCATCAGGGCTGAAAACTGCATCGGTAACAAGGTCACCAAAGGTCAGCTTCCAGGAGTTTCCATCGACGGCCATTGTCCATCGCCCGTATTTGGGGGCCACAATGGCGGCCACTTTCTCCCCGTCCGGACTGTACATATGGTGCCACAGCTGACCGAAGCTTCGATTCCAAAAGGGTTTTCCGTCCCGAACCAGCGTCCAGTTGCCTCCAATTCGGACCGGAGCGGATACCGATCCGTCTTTTGGGCTAAATTTAGGTCTCCAAACAGAGCTATAACTCTGGTCCCATGGGACACCATCCACGGCAATGGTATAATCGTAAAGGGTCGTTCTCACTTCTGCCGCCACATGCATACCATCATGGCTAAAATCCATATCCCAAACGTTGACGAAATTTTTTTCCCAGGTCTTCCCGTCCACAGCTACGGAATAGCATCCTTCTTGGAATTTGAAAATTTCTCCTTCTTTTAACGGGACTGTCTGGACAACTATGGCCGCTCGTTTGCCGTCACGGCTGATTATGAGATTACTCAGGGTGGAAAATTCATTGTCCCAGGGGATATCACTCATGGCAACAAAGTATTTCATCCCCTTTTGAGCCGCCACAATGATATTTTGACCGTCCGGCCCGAACCGGGTATCCCAGACAAAATCGAATGTGTTATCCCAGACATTTCCGTCCACCGCTACTGTCCATTCCCCCATATCCGATACCAAAGCGGTTAGTCGGTTATCCGGCGTGAACTTTAGGTACCAGACTTTGTCAAAAGTCTTTTCCCAGGCAGTCCCATTTTGGCAGATACTGTATTCTCCTTCCTCTTTCCTTACTACGGATGCGATCTTCTCTCCGTCCGGGCTTACATAAGGTTCCTCAATCCAGTCGAACATATCTTTCCACTGGTGGGTATCAGAGATTAATCGCCTGCCTGTATCCCAGTCCCAGCTGCCAGCATCAAACATTTTTTCTCCTTTTGTATTTCCCTTCTCTATTATTACGACTGAACAGTGTAAAAGGATGCCTTATTGAATGATGGTAAAAAAATAAAGGGACCAATTATTTATCCCAATTTAATAAAATGACTTTCAATAATCCTAAGCAGCTCTTCAGCATCCGGAGGTTTTTCCATGTATGAATCAGGATGCGGTATGTCATGCTCGATCCTTATATTCAACATGTTCAAATAATGAGTGAATGTTTTCTCGGCAACAGCTGAAAGCATGACCACCGGGATATCCTTGAGCATTTTGTCGGTTTTGAGTTGTCGGTACATATGAACACCACCTTCTCCCGGCATCATTACATCAAGGATAATAAGATCAGGTTTTTCCTCTTTAGCTTTTTGAAGACCTTCTTTTCCATCTCTGGTTGCGACAGGTTTATATCCGTTTGTTTCAAGCAAAGTGGATATAAAGATCCTCATATCCATCTCATCCTCTACGATTAGAACCTTCTTGATCATTATGAAATATCATCTTTTTTATGAGATATTTGAACAGAGTTTGTTATCATTGGTCGATGATTACCATTCAGCAACTCTGTCAGGACGATTCACACTGGCCACCGGCTGTGTTGCACGGAGGACGACTTGCTCAACCGTACTGCCTAACAACGCTTTTTCAGGATCGATTTCTTTCGTGTGATGTGCCAAGACAATGAGATCACCATCCTTCTCTCGAGCGAACTTCAAAATTTCAACGTATGGCACACCTTCCCATATTTCGATTTCATAATTGTCAAAACCGTCCATTTGGGATACATACCGCTTTTCAATTCTCTCTCTGGCCTCCTCAACTTTTTTTTCTATCACCTCCTGCCGCTGAGTCTGACCGGTATCACCAAAGTGGATGTCTATGGCATGGAATAAATAAAGCTTGGCTCCGACTTCTTTGGCCAACTTAAACGCAAACAGAAACGCCGAGTTAGCCGCCTTGGAAAAATCCGTTCCAAATACGATATTGGAAAATAACCTCCAACACGTCGTACATGGCCTGCTAATGATCACAACAGGGCATCGGGCTGCCTGAGCGACTTTCTGCATCGTGCTCCCAACCACACTCCTAAACCGTGTAGCGCCGATGTCCTCCTCCCGCGTATGGGCACCCATTATGATGAGATCCACCTTATCTTGACGTGCTTTCCTCAAGATTTCCGTGTGAGGCAGTCCTACTGTGGCTTCAAGGACAATGTTTTCGCTGCCTTCCAGCTGCTTGGCATAGGTGTTCTTCATCTCCTCTATTACCCACGCTCGGTAATCCTCGCCCTCTCTTACGTCTTCACCGGTCCTGGAATCCGTTACAAAAGGACTGTAACCATATCCCGTTAGGCCAAAGACGTGGAAAACATACAGTCTCGCATCCCACTTCATTTCCAAATCAAATGCTACTTTGGCCGCATTATCGCAGGTAGGTGAAGCGGTTGTGGCGAACAGTATTTTATTAAACATAGGTTACCTCCTTATTTCACATTGTTTCGGGGTGCCATGGAAACTGAGTGCCCATGCGACCCCATCAATAAATTCAAAAAGAGTGTAGACTGTATCAAATTCGAATATATCCACCTGGTCTCCAAAAACGATGTGCTTTAATTTTCCAAGTTTAATTTTAATATCCAGAAGATTTTCCAACTGAAAGGACCTAATTTCACAAGTCTCATTGTTATGAACACCGTTGAATGAGTTGTACATTTCCAGGCGTGGTTTGCCAGGAAATCCAATCATTTCAACGGCTTTGTTGAATTCAAGATGATCGATGCCGTCCAAGATGCAATTGTTTTTCGGGCATGCGCAGTACTGCTCAAAGAAGGAGGGGAAAAATTCATTCAAATCTAACAGCAAAGAATATGCCTCGAGCATCCGAAAGTAACTTCTTAGTGTGTACTCCTCTTCCAGCTCAATCTTAAAGCTCAGAAACATAAGCGGATTCGTTTCAACGATTTTGCTTTTATGAACAATGAATCCGTTGGGTATGAGTATTACAGTATTCACCTTGGATCTTATCCCGTGTTGATTAATTTGCTATCATCTTTTGCCTTGAAACCTTTACATCTAATATCAGCACGAATCGTGCCAAGATTGAGCCCATCTATCCCCCCCCTTTTAATTTCTAAATGATTTTAGTGAGTTAATAGCTATTTTATAAAAGATATTGTTCTATAGAGTAAATGCAGACCAAAACCGAATGTTGCAATAAAGCAGCATTCGAGTCTCAAAAAAATGGAACTTTTCTCGAGGCCTTAGAGTTCACATATTGTTTGAAATGATTGTAATTTAAGTTATTCATTTTTATTTTGGTCTTTGGGCAGGGATGGATGTCGGCTTTTTATGAAGAAAGTTGTGGGTGCAACAATTTGCATCATAAAGTGCATCATTGTGCAACAATTTATTGGTTAAGGTATAATTTTATATTTTTTCATTTTCCGCCACAATGTTGTGCGATTTATTTTTAGCGCTTGAGCGGCTTCCCCTTTATTCCAGTTGTGTTTTGTTAGTATTTCAATGATTATATTTCTCTCACTGGTTTTAACTTCTTGACCAAGATCATTTATTTGTCTCTCCAGAAGTATTTTGCTCTCCGTGCTCCTTTGAAGGGAGATGGGTAGGTGTTTGCGCTCAATGATTGTATTTTGGCAAATGATGAGCGCATGCTCAAGAATATTCTCAAGTTCTCTTATGTTCCCTGGATAATCATAATTTAAAAGTACCTCCATGGCATCTTCGGATATCTTATCAACCTGTATATCCCTGGTGGCGCAGAGTCGCTTGAGTATATGATAAACGAGAAGCGAAATATCTCCTTTCCGATCTTTTAACGGCGGCAAGTCAAGACAAATAACATTTAAGCGGTAAAACAGGTCTTCCCGAAATCGTTTTCTCCTTACCAGCTGCTCTAAGCCCTGATTCGTTGCCGTAATGATACGGATATCAACTTTCGTTGTTTTTTTGCTCCCCAGTGGATAAAATTCTCTATCTTCTAAAACACGTAGAAGTTTTGCCTGGAGTGATAACGGAAGATCTCCAATTTCATCGAGAAAAATTGTACCGCTGTCGGCTTCTTGAAACCGGCCGGGTTTATCTCTGTCAGCTCCTGTAAAAGC
>DAOVAE010000112.1 GCA_030671225.1 Desulfobacteraceae bacterium | reverse complement strand
TTTTGCTACAGTATCGTACATCCTCTCTATTTTATTTAATTCCTGTCCCATAATCATAGCCTTAACGGAGAGGTGAGACGCGCAAAAGAGCACCAGCGATTCCCGCATCGAGCTCCATTGACTGGTTATACCTGATTTAGTAGGCGACTCACATTCTTTAAATCCTCAGAAGAAAGCTCAAATTCAAAAATGCTGAGGTCTTCCCTCATGTGCTGCTCAGAAGACGTTCCGGTAAGAGGGACAATACCAGATTGACTGAGATATCGAAAAAAGATTTGCGCTTCAGTTTTTTTATACTTCTTGGCAATGGTTCGAACGATATTGCTGGCTAAAATATGAGGATTTGCAGTAAGGGTCCAAAAACTCTGGTAAATAACTCCATGATTAGAGCACCAGTGACGCAAATTTGCATCATACCCCGTTTCCTGATAAAATCGATTTTGTACAACCGCTGGTTTCACGATGGCATCAGCATAGAGTGACTTAATCACTTCAGTATAGTAACAGTTACTGATTCCCAACTGAAGAGCTCCACCAGTATTTTGAATCTTTTCCATTGCCTTCCATACCTTCATCAAAAGCGCGTGAGGTGCCATTGGTGAATGGAGTACTAGAGAATCTACATATTCTGTTTGTAGATTTTTCTTTGATGCCTCAAAGGATTGGGCGACCTGCAACTCAACAGGGGCATCCTTATCGTATGGCACTTGATTTAGATCCTGACCAGAAAGTGGGGTGAATTTGGTTTGCAGGAACAAGTCCTTGCGTTCGATACCATGGTCTTTCAATCTTTGAAGAGCTGCTCCTACCAGTGGCTCATTATAGTGTTTCGGTTGGCAAGCGGTATCGATCCCCCTAAATCCTGCTTGGATTGCTTCCACAACCAGGTCTGCAGTGCGATCCTTTTTCCAGGCCGTACCGTAAATAATCCGTGGCATTTTTACGCCGGCAGAAGTTTTTAACCATTTCTGATCTACCATTATTAAGACTCCCATTATTAGAACCTATCTCAAAAATAAGATTAGTGCTCAGAGCAAGGCACGAAACGGTGAAAAAGCGGAGCATACACGTAGTATGTGAGCATTTTGAACCGTTTCGCAACACCGCCATGGGCACTTAGATTGTTTTTGAGATAGGTTCATCTTATTCCCCATCACTTATAGAGAAGTTACACAAATTTCTCGCTTTTACTCGCCCATATTTCTACCTGATATTTATTTTTTGTCAAAGGATTGTTAGCTGCGGCTTCGATCTATTTTATATATCCACTCTACTCCACCTTGATTAAAGATTCATTTATACTTTTAACATTTGTGAATTATTATAAAAAATATACATTTATTGTATTTTTTTCTTGACATACATTAAAAAATGTACTCTTATTCGGATAAAGTGGATTAAAGTGGTTAATATTGGTGAAATATGTTCCGAGGAAGCTCATTTCATACCATAGATTCAAAAGGGCGTATAATAATACCGACCAGGTTCCGTGACGTCATAAAGGGCGGGGGATCAAACGGTATAATGATTTCCAGGATGGACGGAGGGCTTGTTGCCTATACCGTTGATGAGTGGCGTAATATTGAAGCCCGCATATTGTCCCTTGCTGAAAAAAGCGAAAGCATGCGCCGGTTCAGAAGGGTTTTTATTGGGGGATCATTTGAATGTTCCTGCGACAAACAGGATCGTATCCTGATACCGCCGATCTTGAGAGAGTATGCGGAGTTTAACAAGGAAATTGTACTTATAGGCGTCCTTGATCATTTTGAAATCTGGTCACGTGAAAAGTGGGAAATGGAAAATATGCATCTACAAGAAGACATGAAAAAGGAGGACGTAAGAAACGAAATTGCAAAATTAGGACTATAATTCCATGCCGTTCA
Organism: Desulfobacteraceae bacterium; assembly: GCA_030671225.1. Lineage (GTDB taxonomy): Bacteria > Desulfobacterota > Desulfobacteria > Desulfobacterales > UBA11574 > DAOVAE01. The sequence goes on along the minus strand of DAOVAE010000112.1, from coordinate 2,932 downwards.
AACATATCCCTGTAATGCTGCCTCAAGTGCTACACTACCTTAACTGTAAACAGGGCAAAATCTATGTTGACTGCACCCTTGGGGGCTCGGGGCATGCCAGGGCTATTTGTGAAAAAATTGTCCCGGATGGGGTTCTTATAGGAATAGATCAAGATATTGATGCGATCCAAAACGCAACAGAGGTTCTGAAACAGTTCGATTTATCCATACACCTTTTTCACGAAAACTTTGTTGATCTTCCTGAGCTCCTTAGGCAATTGAGCATCGGTGCGGTGGACGGCATTCTTCTTGATCTTGGAATTTCACTTCATCAACTCGAATCGAGCGGTCGGGGTTTTAGTTTCAATAAAGAAGAGCCGCTCGATATGCGGATGAACATAGAGGCGAGTACAAAAGCTGAAGATTTAATAAACAGCATGGAGGAAAAAAGCCTAAGAAATATTTTTCAAGAATACGGGGAAGAGCGCTGGGCAGGGCAAATAGCAAAAAAAATAGTGAAGCAAAGGCAGCGTAAAGCAATCAGATCTAGTGCAGAGCTGGCACAAATCATATGTGATGCTGTGCCTAAGAAAGCATCATTTAATCAAAAAATTCATCCCGCTACACGAGTGTTCATGGCCCTTAGAATCGCTGTCAACAGAGAGCTTGAAAGACTCGATTTGTTCATGGAAAACGTTGCGGATCTCCTAAACCCCAAAGGCCGTCTCTGTGTTCTATCTTTTCACTCCCTTGAAGACCGGATTGTAAAACATCGAATAAAGGCACTGGAAAAGACGTGTGTATGTCCACCCGACTTTCCGAAATGTGTCTGCACTCAAAAAAAGATTGTTCGTTCTTTGACGAAAAAAGTGGTGCGTCCCACAAAAGACGAGATTGAAATAAATCCCATGGCAAGGAGCTCAAAACTAAGAGCCTTTGAAAAAATATAATGGCACGAGAAGTCCGTAAAAATATCCGCAAGCCGAAGACAACGATGATATGGATCATTTTCATGGCCATGTTTATTGCTGAACTCCTTATATATACCTGGTTTCGGGTACAATGTGTCGGTATCGGATATGAAACTTCAAAAGCTGCTCATCTTCTTCAGGAGCATATAAAATTACAAAACAACTTAAAGGTTGAACTGGCAAGCCTGAAATCACCCGATCGAATCGCAAAAATTGCAAAAAACCAACTCGGCCTTAAAACGCCCACTCCTGCACAGGTGATTATTATTCCATGAAACCCGTTGAGAAAAAAAAGATAAGATTTCGCATTATCATAATTGGTTCCATCTTTAGCGTCTTTTTTACGATAATTGGCGCCAAGGCGGTTTATCTTCAGATTTTTTGCGGTCCATGGCTGTCTCAAAAAGCAGCAAATCAATACGAAGCATCTTTCAAATCTTCCGAAAAGCGCGGAACTATATACGATACGAATCTTAAGGAAATGGCTGTCAGTGTCGATGTTACATCAATTGCAGCCCACCCTGGGCAAATTAAAGATGCGCGGGCAATGGCAAAATCACTTGCAGGAATTTTGAAAATTGACAGTAAAGAACTTATTAAAAAACTTTCATCTGACAAAAAGTTTGTATGGATCAAACGTCGAGTAACTCCCAAGGAAACCGAAGCAGTCAGGAATCTTAAAATTATTGGAATCGATTTCATTCCTGAGCACAACCGTTTCTATCCAAACAAAATGCTCTCCGCTCAGACTCTCGGATTTACAAATATCGATGACCACGGCATAGAAGGTATTGAATTCTATTATGACGCACATCTTAGAGGCCCCACCTCCAAATTTACGGTTTTAAAAGATGCTCTTGGTCGCGGTTTTGATGCTGAAAAAAGGAGAGTTTCGAAATTTCGTGGCAACAATCTTATCCTTACCATTGACAGCACAATCCAATACATTGCCGAAAAAGCACTTGAAGAAACGGTTACAGAATTTTCAGCAAAATCCGGAATGGCAATCATAATGGCGCCCAAGACAGGGGCTATTTTGGCAATGGCTCACTTTCCCTTTTTCAACCCCAATGCCTTTAATGGCTTTGACAAAAAACTATGGAGAAACAGGACCATAACCGACCCCTTTGAACCAGGCTCAACCATGAAGATTTTCAGTGCGGCTGCGGCTTTAGAATCCGGTAATGCCTTCCCTAACAGTATATTTTTTTGCGAAAACGGGGCTTACAAGATCGGACAAGAGGTTGTTCACGATACCCGCCCCTATGGATGGCTTTCTTTGCAGCAGATCATCAAACATTCAAGTAACATAGGTGCTGTCAAAGTCATCGAAATCACTGGGCCTGAATCTCTTTACAAAACGCTTCGCGATTTTGGTTTCGGATCAAAGACCGGAATAGACTGCCCCGGGGAAACCTCTGGCAGCCTCTCGCCCTTTAAGCAATGGGCAAAGATTGATGCAGGACCAATATCCTTCGGCCAGGGAATTTCGGTTTCCGCCCTCCAGCTCGCTTCAGCTGCATCTGCCATAGACAATGAAGGGTTACTCATGAAGCCTTATATTGTCCAGGCGATTACAGATCAGAATGGACGTCTGCTAAAAAGCTTCGAGCCCCGAATTGTCAGAAGGGTTGTTTCGGAAAAGACAGCAAGGACTTTAGTGCGAATAATGCAAACCGTCATTACCAAAGGCGGCACCGGGGTAAAGGCCGCCATTGAAGGGTATTCCGTCTGCGGCAAAACTGGAACCGCCCAGAAAATAGACGAAAAAGGAGAGTACTCCGACGGGAAATTCATATCATCTTTTGTCGGATTCGCACCTGCTGAAAAGTCGGAAGTCGCGATCCTGGTCGTCATTGACGAACCCCAGGATCAACATTATGGGAGTATTGTTGCTGCCCCGGTATTCAGAAAAATCGCCCATAAAATCCTCAGCTATATGAATATACCGCCCAAGAGTAAAACTAACAGACTAATTGTAT
>DAOVAE010000097.1 GCA_030671225.1 Desulfobacteraceae bacterium | reverse complement strand
TTTGGTATTCTTGTTTTTGTTCTTTAGTATAAAAAATAATTTATAAATGGAATTTGTTTGAGCTTATAGAATATTGAATATATTACTATCGGAGAGATGTCCGAGCTGGCCGAAGGAGCACGACTGGAAATCGTGTGTGCTGTCAAAAGCGGCACCGAGGGTTCGAATCCCTCTCTCTCCGCCAAAAAAAATCAGGTGTCCGGATTAGGAAACTTTCTTTATGTCCTATCTTGTACTTGCACGTAAGTATCGCCCCCAAACCTTTGAGCAGGTTGTAAAACAGGATCATGTTACACGGACGTTAGCTAATGCTATTTCGGCTGATCGTGTTGCCCACGCAATCCTGTTTTCAGGGCCCAGAGGGACCGGAAAAACCACGGTTGCCCGCATATTGGCAAAGGCCATGAACTGCAAGGAGGGCCCCGTGCGGATTCCATGTAATGAGTGCAGGTCATGCAGAGAGATCACTAAAGGAAGTGCCGTTGACGTGTTTGAAATTGACGGTGCCTCAAACAACAGTGTTGATCAGATCAGGGAACTGCGTGATAACGTCAAGTACATGCCTGCCCACAGTCTTTACAAGATATATATTATTGATGAAGTTCACATGCTCAGCATAGCCGCTTTTAACGCGCTTTTGAAGACCCTGGAGGAACCTCCGCCCCATGTAATGTTTATTTTTGCCACTACGGAGCCTCGCAAGATTCCTATAACGATCCTTTCCAGATGCCAGCGTCATGATTTCAGACGAATAGACGTTGAGTCTATTTCCGAACATTTAAAAGAGATCTGTACCAAAGAAGGTGTTGAAATAGCCGTTGAGAGTTTAGGGTTAATTGCACGTGAAGCCGGCGGAAGCATGAGAGACGGCTTGAGCCTTCTTGATCAGGTAATGTCCTGCACAAAAGGGACAATTACACATGAACAGATGATCGACATACTTGGTGTTATCGATAGAGAAATTCTTTTTAATCTTTCTAAAGCTATATTACAAGCAGACATACCGGAAGTTCTTGATATTCTGGATGAGATTTATAGCGCCGGCCATGATATGAAAAAGCTGTATGCAGATCTGATCGAACACTTCAGGAATTTATTGGTCGTCAAGATGGTGAAAAAGACCGACAAGCTGGTGGATATCCCCTCGCATGAAATAGACCTGATGATAGATCAGGTGAAGGAGGTTCCCGCAACCTTTTTGAACCAGCTTTTTGAGCTGCTCTTTAGAGAGGAAATTTCCATACTTAATTCAACGCAGCCCAGGCTGGCTGTTGAAATGGTTTTTATCAAGATGTTTCAAATAAAACCGGCCTTACCGATTGATGTTCTCATAGAAAAGCTTGATAACCTGAGAAAAGATATTTATGAAGCCAAAGCAAATTCTCGTGATGCTGAAAACAAGCCTCTATTTCAGGATGACGGAGAAAGTTCGCAAACAACATCAGGCGAAGTAGCGGGCATTGCAGAATCCATAGAGCCCTTTCCTGCAACGCCCCTTGATCCGTATGAAAATATAGACAGTACATGGGTAAAACTTTTATCAATTTTTTCAGAAAAGTATCCTTCTCTGGCAGCCAATTTGAAAAATTCCAGCATAAAAAGCCTGGACCATAAGCGTCTGGAAATCGAAGTAAACGGAAATGATTTCAACATAAACATGGTTATGAGACATAAAAACAGAGACATTATTAAAAAAGTATGCAGCGATTTTTTCGGTAAAGACATTAAAGTAATTATAGCGGCTAAAAGAATACAAAAACAGGATAACCAGGATAAAAAAAGCAAAGCAGACCGTTTAAAACAGGAGGCGTTAAGCCATCCTCTTGTTACAGATGCTTTAGAAATTTTCAACGGCACGATCGTTGACGTTAAGATTTTATAGGAGGTATTTAAATGAAAGGCATGGGAAAGATGATGAAGCAGGCACAGCAGCTTCAGTCTAAGATGTTAAAGCTACAGGAAGAAATGGCGGAAAAAACGGTTGAAACAACTTCCGGCGGAGGCATGGTAAAAGTTGTAGCCAACGGCCGGCAACAGGTTTTATCAATTCAGATAGAAAAGGAAGTTGTTGATCCTGACGATGTGGAAATGCTTCAGGACTTGATACTTGCAGCCATAAACGACGCTTTAATAAAATCACAGGAGATGGCCTCGGAAGAAATGAGCAAGCTCACGGGCGGTCTGAATATACCCGGATTGATGTAGGCACTTCAGAGTAAAAAATAGCCACTATGAGTCATTACCCACCATCTATTCTGAAATTGGTTAAAAACCTTTCCAGGCTTCCGGGCATAGGAGAAAAGACTGCCGAGCGACTCGCGATGCATATACTCCGCGCGCCGCGCAGGGAGGCCGAACAGCTTTCGAGCAGTATTGTTGAGGTACAAGAGAAGATAAGGTTATGCTCTTTCTGCTTCGCTCTAAGCGACACCGATGTCTGCAATATTTGCAGCGACCGGACAAGAATTTCCTCAATTTTATGCGTGGTGGAGCAACCGGCCGATATGGTGGCGATCGAAAAATCGGGTTCTTTCACGGGACTGTATCATATCCTTGAAGGCGTACTGTCTCCCATGGACGGTATCGGGCCCGATAACATCAGGATCAAAGAACTTCATTCAAGGATAGCTCAAGGGGAAATCAAGGAGGTTGTTCTTGCCACAAGCACAAATGTCGAAGGCGAGGCCACTGCCGCCTATATTGCAGAACGTTTAGAGCATTATCGGGTAAAAGTGACGCGAATAGCATCAGGCGTTCCCATTGGGGGCGATCTGAAATATGTTGACCAGGTTACCTTGAAAAAGGCCATGGAGGCCAGGCGTGCCATATAAGGATATGAAACCGTCAGACATTTTCAAATGCCGGCAATGCGGTGATTGTTGCAAGGGGTATGGTGGAACCTCTGTAACCGAGAAAGACATTGAAGCCATAGCCGGTTATACTAATACAGATCCTGGGAGTTTTGTTGATAATTACTGCCGGATATCGGGGAAAAAACCGGTCCTGGCCCAGAAAGAGGATGTTTACTGCATATTCTGGGACGGATTATGCACAATTCATCCGGTCAAACCCCGCATGTGCAGAGAATGGCCTTTTATAAAAAGCGTACTGGTTGATATAGACAACTGGTACATCATGGCTGGGCTCTGCCCCGGCATGCGCATAGATATACCCGACAGTGTCATCAAGGAATGTGTCCGCAAACAACTTACAAAAAATCTATAAAAGCTTCCAGTTTTTTACATCTGATAGTTTGTAAACAATATTCCCCGCCCCGTCTGAGATTATCCTGCGGAGAATATTCCTTGTTTCAAGGTCTTTCAGACCTTCAAGTAATGGCGCCCTGGTACTGTTCCACATTTCGGAAAGTTTATTCGTTGAGATAGTAGTGTCAGTGTCCGTAAGGCTGCAGCATATCAGGTATACTGAAACCGTCTCTACCGAAAGTCCCAGGTTAAAAATCTTCTGGTTCATGACCGGGGTTCGATTTTGCGAATTCATCTATGCTCCTTGATGTTTGTCATTGGTCATCTGACATTTGTCATTGGTCGTTTGCTATTGAATGTAGATAAATATACGCGTATCTAATAAAAAATCAATAAAAAGGATAATATGATTGGAATATTCGATTCAGGTATAGGCGGGCTTACAGTTGTAAAGTCAATAATGGAGCAGCTTCCAGGTTATGACATTACCTATTTTGGCGATACTGCTCGTACGCCGTACGGGAGTAAGAGCTCCGAAACCGTAGTCGGGTATGCTCTCGAAAATACCGAGTTCCTTTTAAAAAAAGGTGCAAAAATTATTGTAATGGCCTGCAATACCGTTTCAAGTGTCGCTTCTGATAGTGTGGCTGATAATTTTAATATTCCATTATTTGAAGTGGTAACTCCCGCAACGGAAAAAGCAGTTAAAAGTTCCGGAAAGCTAATAATTGGGATTATCGGAACGCGGGCAACGGTCAAAAGCGGCATTTACGAAAAAAAAATCAAGGCAATTAAACCCGAGGCAAAGGTATATTCCAAAGCCTGCCCGCTTCTTGTTCCATTGGTGGAAGAGGGATGGCTGAAGAAACCCGAAACCGTAATGATAATCAAAAAATACCTGCATCCTTTGAAAGTAAGACAGATAGATACGCTTATTCTGGGCTGCACACATTATCCGCTTTTAAAAGATAAAATACAAAGAAAAATCGGTAAAAGGGTAGCCGTCATCGACTCTTCCATTGCTGTTGCAGAAAAGGTAAAAGATTTTTTAGAGACGCACACCGAAGTCGACAATCTGCTGACTAAAAAAGGTGGGTTCAGACTCTTTGTGTCAGATATCACTGAGCAATTTGAAAAGACGGCCCGGGCCACACTAAAAAGAAATATTTTTCTTGAGCATGTAAAATTATAGTCTAACCCGGATTTCTTGGGATTCAAGCCCGGTTGTGAGTTTCTTCCTTCCGTTCATAGCATTCAGGCCACCCCATCAATGGTTGCGATATATGTTTTAAAGCGTATCTAATTGCCCCTTTCCTCCAAAAAGTTGCTGATCTGACATCTTTCCATTCCCTACCAATAAGAATACAGATTTTTTTTCCTTGACAAATTTATGCCTTTGGTTTATGTTTCATACGTTTCTCTCGTTCTTTCTGTTCTATCGGCTCATATATTTATTAAAGGAAGCTATTTCATAGTGAAAAATGATTTCTATACAATCCCACAGGCAGCAAATATCTGTGCCGTTGGCAGAACGACCATGTGGCGATGGGTCAAGACTGGAGAACTGAAAGGCTTCCCCACCCCTGGCGGTCAATATAAAATCCGCAAAGAGGATTTAAAATATTTTATTAGGGAAAAGATGAAACACCTTCCGGCTGCCGAATTATTTCAAGCAAAAAAGGTTCTGATTGTCGACGATGATCCAAAGATTCAGAAGCTGCTTAACAAAATGTTATCCACTAATGGATATAAGACAGAGATGGCTTCGGATGGTTTTGAGGCCGGAGTCAAAACTATACAGTTTAAACCAGACCTAATAATTCTGGATCTGTTTATGCCCGGGATGGATGGCTTTGAAGTATGTAAGCAAATCAAGGAGAATTCGAATACATCTCATATAAAAATATTATCCTGTACGGGATATGATACTAAAGAGAACAAAGATCGAATCATTCAGGCAGGTGCTGATAGTTATCTGGCAAAACCTGTAAGCAAAAATACACTACTTCAAAGCTTAGAAAACCTTTTTGGACAATAACATTTCATGAATTTTTTATAAGGAGTCAAGCAATGAACCAAAATCCGATTCTCACTAAAGGCTATAGAAATGTTTTTTGCCCTTATTATAGCAACTGTCTCAATTATGCAGCCAAAAATCACTGGG
>DAOVAE010000079.1 GCA_030671225.1 Desulfobacteraceae bacterium | reverse complement strand
GGTTGCGTCGATTACTGGAGAGGGAACGGTCATGCCTATTGTTTATATGAATTCCGATGCTGATATAAAAGCTTTTTGCGGCCGCCATGGAGGGGCTGTTTGCACCTCATCGAATGCGCCGGTCGCCTTTAACTGGGGATTTAGCCGGCGTGAGAAGATTTTCTTTTTCCCAGACCAACATCTTGGACGCAATACCGGAAATCAGATAGGGATTGAGGCAGAGAAAATGATTTTGTGGGATCCGAAAAAGCCGTTGGGCGGTAATATCCCGGAAGTCATCAACAAAGCCAAAGTGATTCTATGGGATGGGTATTGTCATGTCCATACCCGCTTTCGGGTTGAACATGTTTTGAAAATGAGAAAAGAATATCCCGAAGCTAAGATCGTAGTCCATCCGGAATGTACCCGGGAAGTTGTAGAACTGGCCGATGCAACAGGGTCTACGAGCTTTATTGTGAAATACGTTGAAAATGCTCCTCCCGATACAACAATTATTATAGGTACCGAAATCAACCTGATCAACCGGTTGGACCTGGAAAATTCGGATAAAGCAGTTCTGGATTTACATTATTCCCTCTGCCCCAATATGTTTAAAATCAACCCTAAAAACCTTTTGTGGGCCCTAGAAAATATCGGGCAGGCCAATGTAATAACTATGCCGGAAGATATAAAAACAGATGCGAGGATGGCTCTTGATCGTATGTTGGCTTTAGCCTGAGCATGTCATAAAAAAAATGTTTTGAGAGGAAAGAGCGAATCATGAAGATTATATCGATTGCTGTAAGCAAGAAAAAAGGAACGCGTAAAGTACCGCTGGAGGAAGCATGCCTTATTCAGGATCACGGACTCGAAGGGGATGCTCACGCAGGTATGTGGCACAGGCAGGTGAGTTTTCTTGCTTCTGAGAGTATTGAAAAAGCCCGCAAACAGGGTCTTGATGTTACATTTGGGGATTTTGCTGAGAATATTGCCACGTCAGGCATTGATTGGAAAAATTTGTCTGTCGGCACCCGGGTAAAACTCGGGGAATCTGCTGAGGTTGAGATCTCACAGATCGGCAAGGAGTGTCACAATAAATGCGCTATCTACTATCAGGCCGGAGATTGCATTATGCCGAGAGAAGGGGTTTTTGCTCGCGTGCTTGAGGGTGGGAAGATACGCTGTGGTGATAAAGTTGAACTGTTACTTTAAAAGGTAAAAATACATTTGTGACCATTCTGAAGCTCGTTTGAAATCGATTTGTTTCAAAGAACTAAGCTATTACAGATGAATGTTAAAACAATTCACCAGTCGATGTTAAAATGCGTTGTTGTGGTTGTGCTATCAGTCAATGCTTTTGTCTCATCCGGATGCTCCACAGAAAAAAGTGATTCCGCTGAAATTATCGATAAGAGTCCTGGATATAACGGGATCGGATCTCTGCCGGGTAATGGGGGGGGCGAAAACATGCTCTTGAAAAAAATTGAAGAGATGAGAAAAATTCGAGGAGAAAAATATAAACCTCGAACGAGACATATACTACTTGACGGGTGGGCAAAATATACAAATCGTCTTTTCCTTGAATCAAGCCCATATCTTCTTCAACATGCTCATAATCCTGTTAATTGGTATCCGTGGGGGGATGAAGCCTTTGAAACAGCTAAAAAGCTCAACCGCCCCGTTCTTCTCAGTGTGGGATATTCAACCTGCCATTGGTGTCATGTAATGGAAGAAGAATCTTTTGAAGATGAAGAGATTGCGCAGTACTTAAACGAAAACTATATCGCAATTAAAGTTGACCGGGAAGAGCGTCCGGATATCGATGCCATTTACATGAGTGCCGTTCAGGCTTTAACGGGCCGTGGAGGGTGGCCTATGACTGTTTGGCTGACACCCGATCGAAAACCTTTTTACGGCGGTACCTACTTTCCTGCCAGGGACGGGGACCGTGGAGCAGGTATAGGATTCCTGACCCTCCTGAAAAAGGTAAATGAAGGATATCATACAAAACAAGATATAGTAGTAGAATCTAGCCAGCAACTTACAAACGCGATTCAGAAAATGCTTTCCTCTGAAACCGGAGATCAATTGCCTGTTGAAGATGTTTTGCATCTTGCAATTGATTACTACAGAGATCGATTTGATCCGGTTTACGGGGGAATAAAGGGTAATCCGAAGTTCCCCAGCAGTTTCCCTGTTCGGATGCTATTCAGATACTATCGGCGTACAGGGGATAATGAGATTCTTAAAATGGCAAAACTTACACTCGATAATATGGCCGCCGGAGGAATATATGACCACGTTGGAGGAGGTTTCCACCGCTATTCTACGGACGAGCAATGGCTTGTACCTCACTTTGAAAAAATGCTTTATGATAACGCACTTCTAATCATGGACTATCTTGAAGGATATCAGATAACGGGTGATGAGAACTTAAGACAGATTGCTGTAGACATCCTTCGTTATGTAAAAAGGGATATGACGTCACCTGACGGTGCTTTTTATTCGGCAACAGATGCCGACAGTCTAAACCGGGAAGGCCACTTGGAGGAAGGGTATTTTTTCACGTGGACACCAGAAGAGTTGGAAGAAGTATTAAGTAAAGATCAGGATCGAATCGTAAAAAAATATTATTCAGTGGGTTTTACTCCCGATTTTGAAGGACGTCACATCTTAAATACGATCGAATCTACAAATGATTTCTCCGATAGACTAAAAATGTCGGGGGAAAAATTGGCCGGTATTATCGATGAGTCAAAAGAAATTCTCTATCAGGCCCGAAGCCATAGACCGCCCCCTTTACGGGATGAAAAAATTCTTGCGGCCTGGAACGGACTTATGATTTCAGCTCATGCCAGAGCAGGGCTTATTCTGGGAGAATTACAATATATTGACCGTGCCGTCAAAGCCGCTCAATTTGTCCTGAAACATCTCTACATTAAAAACAGACTTTTTCGAAGCTATAAGGACAATACAGCCCGGCATAACGCGTATCTTGATGATTATGCTTTTTTAATTGCCTCACTTCTTGATTTGTATGAAGCGACTTATGATACTACGTGGCTCGAAAAAGCTATGGCGTTGGATGGTGTTCTAGAAAAATATTATGAGGATAAAAGAATCGGCGGATTTTTCATGACAAGCAACGATCATGAAGATCTGATTGCCCGTGAAAAGCCGGCTTACGATGGAGCCCTACCATCCGGCAATTCTATTGCAGTGTTAAACTTGCTTCGTCTGGGTGAATTCACAAGCATAGACAGTTACAAGAAACGGGCGGGAAAGGCTTTAATGTCGTTTTCAGGCACCTTGAACTCTAACCCGGTTGCGCTTTCAGAAATGCTGCTGGCAGTCGATTTTTTCCTTGATTCGCCCAAGGAGATCATTGTCGTGACTCCGGAAGGAGAAAAAGGCAAAGCAGATCCGTTTTTGTTTGAATTCAGAAAGCAATTCCTGCCGAACCGGATTTTAGCGGTCATTTCAGAAGGGAAAGATTTACAATACCATGCTAAGGTTATTCCGCTTGTTAAAGGTAAATTGGCCCAAGAGAAAAAAGTGACGGCCTATGTATGCGAAGAAGGAACTTGTAAACTTCCTACAAGTGATCCAAATGTTTTTGCAAGTCAGATCAAATCTGTAAAAAAACTCAAAACCGTGCTGTTACGATAATAAAAAAGTATATCATTAAATGTATCAGGAAGGGAATTCAGTAGGACTTCGCCGAGAACGTTGATCCGGGTCATTGTTTTAAAGCTCTGCGGGCTTCAAGGCGTGCTTTGAGTTTTGGAAACTGATCCATGTCTGTATGTGGCAGGAAAAGTGCGGCCACGTAGTTATTCATAAAAGAAGCGGTTTCCGACAGTTCGAAATTTGTCATCCTCTTAGTTACCTCCACTACATCTTTTCTGATGCGGTTGGTAAGAGAACTCATTTTTGCACCCATCAAAGACCCGTTACCGATAAATCGAATCCTATCAGGATCTATTTCAGGCAGAAGACCTATCACCATCGCCTTTTCCAGGTCCACATAACTTCCAAATCCCCCCGCCAGATAAATGCTGTCAATGTCGCTCATGTTTAAGCCCACTTCTTCAAGGAGGGTCATACAACCACTGTATATTGCACCCTTTGCGCGCATTAAATTATCTAGATCCGGTTCTGTTAGTGTAATGTCCCTGTCGATCTGAGATTCATCCTTCCATGCCAGCACATATTCAAAAATACCATCAGTTTCACGTATGCGTGGTGTATCCAGATCCCGGTTGAATTTACTACGGTTATCAATGACTCCCATTTCAAACATTGTGGCTGCGATGATAATCAGTCCGGAGCCGCAGATACCTTTGGGCCTGACATTGCCGATAGTAATATTCATAGGTTCAAATGTTACAGGATCCATGGAAAAGTCCTCGATAGCCCCTTTAGCGGCCCGCATTCCAAACTCGATGCCTCCTCCTTCAAATGCCGGCCCGGCAGAACAGGCTGCACAGGCAAGCCAATCTTTGTTGCCGATTACAATTTCTGCATTGGTGCCGATATCCATAAAAAGGGTAAGTTTTTCAGTGCGGTACATTCCTGATCCCATGACGCCGGCAACAACGTCGCCCCCCACATAACTTGAAATCGCCGGGTAAACAAGAGCTGTGACATGGTCCTCCAGGGCAAAACCAAGATCAATAGCCTTTATGGGTGAAAAGAGTGTTGAAGCAGGAACATAAGGTGAAAGCCGTATGTATTTAGGGTTAATTCCCAGCATGAGCTGGGTCATGGTTGTATTACCTGCCAGGGTAATGGAGGAAATCTCATCAGAATCGATCCGAGCTCGTTTGATCATTTTCTTTATTAGCTTGTTGATGGTTGCAATAACCACTTCGTGAAGCTTTTGAAGGCCGTTCGGTTTGCTTGCATAGATAATTCTGCTGATGACGTCTTCGCCATAGCTGATCTGCCCGTTATATTCACCAAATGAAGCCAGAACATCTCCCGTGATAAGATCGATCAACTGGCTATAGATAGTTGTTGTACCGACATCCACGGCGATGGCATAGTTGCGATCAGTTGTATCTCCCGGCTGGATATTTATAATATGTGTCTTTCTTCCTGAATGGACTGGTCGGGCTAGTGTAGCTGTAACCTTGAATCCGTCTTTTCTTAAAACATCAGGAATCTTCCGAATTACTGGTAACTGAACTACGAGGCGGTGTTCGTCGTGTTTGGCTTTTAGAAAAGAGACTAGCCTGGTAACATCCGGTAAGTTGTCTTGGGGCGTCGGTTCGGGGAGTTCCAGGTATTTCTTTTCAACCGGAGACACGAAAAGGCCTTTTTCCTTTAACTCCTCGAGATTCATTTCCCAGATTCGTGCTTTCCGCCTCGGAGTTTTCTGCAAGTTGAGTATACTGGTATCGACTTCTGACTCTACGGGAATGCGCACTACGAGATCGTTTTGAACAGATGCAAGGCAGGCCTGACGATAACCATTTTCGAGATCCTCTTGGCTCAGCTTTTCTGTTATTCCACCTTCAACATTTCCATCTTCAATAATTACACGGCACTTTCCGCATACGCCTTCCCCACCACAGGAAGCATTAATGTGAACACCTGCTTCCATAGCGACACGGATAAGATTTTCCCCCTGCTCAACGGTTATCTCTGTATTGTTGGGGAGAAATTTGATTTTATGTCTACTCATGATTGATTCCTTTCTTTGATACCATCGAAAGGACAAAAGAAAACTATATTAATAAATTATATCAAAATTTAACGCATAGTCGAAATTAAAGTTTGTAAAAGTGAGAACAATAAATTGTGCTTGGTATTCTTCACCAAAGGTCAGCCCGAGCGTTGCAGGAATTGCGTTATTCAGCCCTCGAAGTAAAGCACTCCGTCTTCCCCGATAGCGGGATTTTCAACAGGCTGAAATTCCTTGTTCTTACAACGCACTGACTGGTGAGAAATGAGTGTTAGAGCTTATATCGTTCGGCGATGATGCGTTCCACCTCATCTTCAGTCGGCATGGTCTCACGGTACCCGGCCAGGCATTGGTTTCGGAGCCACCTGAAAAGGGATACCGTTTCGTTCACATTAATCAGTTCCGGAATTACATCTTCTTCCTGGGACATGAT
>DAOVAE010000095.1 GCA_030671225.1 Desulfobacteraceae bacterium | reverse complement strand
AGAACTTTTATGCAATACAATATCTTGGCTCCTGAATTGTCTGCCACGGTCAATCTCGTCTCCGCTTGAATCATCTTCTTAACTTCCCTTATATAATCAAACAGCTTTTTCGACTATTTTGCTCATGCGCCATCTTTTAGTCTTGCTAAGAGGTCTGGACTGGATTATCATAACTTTATCTCCAACCCGGGAATCATTATTTTCATCGTGAGCGGCAAACTTGGATCGTCTCCTGACATACTTCTGATAAAGTCTATGTTTTACCAGCATCTCAACCTGGACGATTACTGTCTTGTCCATTTTGTCGCTTACAACTCTTCCCACCATCTGTCTTCTTAAAAATTGTTTTTTCATGGCAACAACTATTTTTCACCTATCTCTTGATTTAATTCAGACTCCCTTATTATGGTTTTCACCCTTGCAATTTCACGCTTGGCCTGTTTCATCTTCTGTTGATTTTCAAGCTGACCGATTTCATGCTGAAAGCGAAGATTAAACAATTCCTCTTTAAGATCATTTGCTTTCCGCAGTTTTTCTTCCATGCTAAGATCTCTGATCTCGCTTGCTTTCATTACAAATCACCCCTCTCCACGAATCTTGTTTTGACAGAAAGCTTATGTGAAGCAAGCCGGAGTGCCTCCTTGGCCATTTCCCTGGGGACACCCTCCATTTCATAAAGTATTCTCCCGGGACGAACAACTGCGATCCACCCTTCGGGAGATCCCTTTCCTTTCCCCATTCTGACTTCAGCAGGCTTTTTAGTAAACGGCTTGTCAGGAAATATCTTTATCCACATCTTGCCGCCTCTTTTAACATGCCGGGTCATGGCAATACGGGCGGCCTCAATCTGCTTTGAGCTGATTCTACCGCATTCTATGGCCTGAAGTCCAAATTCGCCATAATCCAAATTACAGCCCCTGTATGAAACCCCCTTGGTTCTGCCTTTTTGCTGCTTTCGAAATTTTACCTTTTTGGGGCTAAGCATGTCCTATATCCCTTCCGAATCCTTTTTCAAGATTTCACCTTTAAAAATAAATACCTTGATACCTATAATTCCATATGTTGTACGAGCTTCTACAAAACCGTAGTCTATATCAGCCCTTAAGGTATGCAAAGGTACGCGACCCTCTCTATACTGCTCGGTTCTCGCCATCTCGGCACCGCCTAATCGGCCTGAACAGATAATCTTTATACCTTCGGCGCCGAACCGCATGGCTGATGAAAGGCCGCGCTTCATTGCTCTCCTGAATGCAACCCTTCTTACAATCTGAAGTGCAATATTCTCAGCTACAAGCTGTGCATCGATCTCGGGTTTTCTGACCTCCTGGATATCGATAACCACTTCATTTGATACGATCTTTTCGAGTTCTTTCTTGAGTAACGCAATTTCAGCTCCCTTTTTTCCAATAACGATCCCAGGCCTGGAGGTAAAGATGCGCAACATGATACGCTTGGTCGACCTTTCGATTTCAACTCTGGAAATGCCTGCATGGTAGAGTTTCTGTTTTACAAACTTTCTGATATTATAATCTTCCAGTATATATTCAGAGTATTTCTTTCCGGCATACCACCGTGATTCCCATGTTTTAACAATACCCAACCTCAATCCTATCGGATTTACTTTTTGGCCCAAGCTTTTATCCCCCTTTAGATCGAATCTTCAGCTAAAATGACAGTTATATGAGCGGTCCTTTTTAATATGCGTGTGCCCCTGCCGCGCGCCCTTGCCCTGAAACGTTTCAATGTAGGCCCCTGATCGGCAATGATGTTGCGAATAACCAGTGAGTCTACGTCGATATCCGGATATTGATCGGCATTCGCTACAGCACTGCGGATGATTTTTTCTATAATATATGCGGCCTTCTGCGGCATATATTTGAGTATATTTAGACCGTCTTCTACCGGCTTCCCCTTAACGGCACCAATCAATATATGAACTTTCCGAGGAGAAATGCGCACATATTTTGACACAGCCCTAACTTCCATTGCAGATATTTCCTCTATTACCTCTTTAATCTTGATTGCTTATCAGCAGCGTGCCCATAATAAGTTCGGGTCGGAGAAAATTCCCCGAGCTTGTGTCCCACCATGTCCTCTGAAATAAAGACAGGAACGAACTTTCTTCCATTATGAACAGCCAATGTTAGCCCAACCATCTCGGGAATAATTGTCGACCTTCTAGACCATGTTTTGATAACTCTACTGCTCCGAGTCTCTTGGGCTATCAGCACTTTGTTTAATAATTTTGAATCAATAAAAGGACCTTTTTTCAACGACCTTGGCATAACTTCTCCTGCTATTTCCTTGTACGCTTTTTGACGATTAATCGAGTACTCTTCCTTTTTTTACGGGTCTTAAAACCTTTTGAAGGTACGCCCCACGGACTGCATGGATGTCGCCCGCCTGAAGATCTTCCCTCACCTCCACCCATCGGATGGTCAACCGGGTTCATGGCAACACCGCGAACCTTGGGTCGCCTGCCGAGCCAACGTTTGCGGCCTGCTTTTCCCAAAGATATATTCTCATGAACCACATTCCCGAGCTGTCCAATAGTAGCCTTGCAATTTAAAAGCACCATTCGAACTTCCCCGGATGGAAGCTTTATTAGGGCATACCGATCTTCCTTTGCCATTAACTGGGCATATGTTCCGGCGCTCCTGACAATCTGTCCGCCTTTCCCGACATGTAATTCAATGTTATGAATATGCGTACCCAGCGGGATATTTCTTAGCATAAGCGTATTGCCGGGCTTAATGTCTACTTCAGGTCCTGAAACAATGGTATCACCAACCTTAAGATTAATCGGAGCCAGAATGTACCTCTTTTCACCATCCACATAATGCAGAAGAGCAATTCTTGCCGACCGATTCGGGTCATATTCTATAGTGGAAACCTTTGCAGGAATTCCAATCTTATCTCTTTTAAAATCAATAATCCGGTAATGCCTCTTACTCCCACCACCACGATGCCTGCATGTAATACGACCGTGTACATTACGGCCGCCTTTTTTCTTGATAACTTTTAACAGGCTCTTTTCAGGGGTTGTGCTTGTAATCTCATCAAACGTTGAATACGATTGGGATCGCCTCCCAGGTGAAGTAGGTTTTACTTTTTTCACACCCATTTTATTGCCCCTTTAAACTCCTTCAAAAAAGTCGATACGTTCACCAGGCATCAATTTAACGATCGCTTTTTTCCAGTCCCGGCGTTTTCCCAAAATCCGGCCTCTTTGTTTGGTCTTGCCCTTAATCTGCATTGTTTTCACAGTAGCCACATTCACATTGAAAATATTTTCTATAGCCCTTTTAATCTCTACCCTGTTCGCTTTGCGGTCTACCTCGAATGTGATCTGGTTGTAATTTTCTTTTTGAATACTGGTCTTCTCAGTAATCAAGGGCCGCTTAATAATATCATACGGATTCATTAGAGCAGCCTCCCTTCAATACTCTTTATCGATGATTCAAGCAAAACTACATTCTTGTATTTAAGAATGTCATATACATTCAACCCCTCTACTCTCAACACTTTTACGCGGGGAACATTCCTGGCTGAAATCTCAAGGTTTTCATTCTTTTTTTCGGTTATAATCAATACATTTTCCATGTCTAATGCATTCATAACCTTTACAAATTCCCTGGTCTTAATTTCATCAAGTTTTAACTCTTCAAGCACAACAAGTTTTTCTTCCTTCAATTTGCTGCTCAAGGCCATTTTAAGGGCCGTCCTTTTTACCTTTTTGGGGACCTTGTATGCATAGGATCTGGGATCAGGACCAAAAACAGAGCCTCCTCCTCTTAAAAGCGGTGATTTAATGTCACCTCGACGAGCACGTCCGGTTCCTTTCTGCCTAAACATCTTTCTTCCGCTACCCCTGACATCACTGCGATGTTTTACAGCCGCCGAACCGGAACGTCTTTTTGCAAGCTGCATGGTCACAACCTCATGCAATATATTCCCTTTAACGGGTATATTGAATATAGTGTCCACAAGCTCAGTCTGTGAAACCTTTTCTGCTTTACTATTCAGCACGTCTACAATAGCCATAATAACGTCTCAGAGTTTCTCTAAATTTTTATAATCAATTTGCTTTTAAGCTAGCCTGCTTGTCAAACTTACATGGAATGAGATAGGGTTGTCCCGTTCCCCCGTTGTACCCGTTTGACCGTAAATGATAAAACACGCCGGCCGGCTAACGATCAATCAATTATTCTCCCCCAGTTGGCGGGATGAGCGAAGTAAATTAATCTGTCTATTTAGCAAATTTGGGTTTTTTGATTTCAACCACACCATACCCTGAACCCGGCACGGCACCTTTTATCAGTATGAGGTTTTGTTCCGGCCTGATTTCTACAATTTCCAGATTTTTGACCGTATTACGTGTATTCCCATACTGGCCCGGCATTTTCTTGCCTTTAATAACTTTTGCAGGCCATGCACTGCAACCGATGGAACCTGGGATTCTGTGGCTGTGACTACCATGGGTTTTCTTACCTCCATGGAATCCGTACCGTTTAACCACACCGGTAAAACCCCGTCCTTTGGAAGTACCTGTCACATCAACACGCTCCCCGATAGTAAATACATCCAGACTTATTATCTGGCCAAGTTTGTATTCACCAGGATCATCCACAGGGACTTCACGTAAAAATGCAAAACGACCTGCTCCGCTTTTTTTAAAATGCCCTTGCATCGGTTTGTTTATACGAGACTTTTTCTTCTCGCCAAAGCCCAATTGTAGTGCATTATATCCATCAGTAGACATGGTCTTTATTTGGGTAACCACGCACGGACCGGCCTGAACAATTGTTACAGGTATGTATTCACCATCAGGGGTAAACAGCGCTGTCGTCCCTAATTTTTTACCTATCAGTCCTCTACACATTATTTTTATTCTATTCCTTTTTGATGCTACAATTTTATCTCAACATCTACACCGGGAGAAAGATCCAGCTTCATCAAAGCATCAACCGTTTGCTGAGTGGGTTCCAGAATATCGAGGAGCCTCTTATGTGTTCGGATTTCAAATTGTTCTCGAGACTTTTTGTCTACATGGGGAGATCGAAGAACACAATACTTGTTGATTTTTGTCGGAAGTGGTATGGGCCCAACGACTTTTGCTCCTGTCTTATTGGCAGTATCTACAATATCTGCAACGGATTGATCAAGAAGCTTATGATCATATGCCTTGAGCCTGATCCTGATTTTAGTATTCATTATCATTATGTTAATCTTTCTCTTTATTCGATAATCTCGCTTACCACACCGGCACCGACAGTTCGGCCGCCTTCCCTGATGGCAAACCTCAGCTCTTTCTCCATGGCTATAGGCGTTATAAGCTCCGCCGTAATCGTTACATTGTCACCGGGCATTATCATTTCTACACCTTCCGGA
>DAOVAE010000114.1 GCA_030671225.1 Desulfobacteraceae bacterium | reverse complement strand
GGTGCCCAGAGTGCACCCCAGCCCATTTGGAACTGAAACAAACCATCATAAGCGGTATCATGAAATGATCGAATTTGGTGGGAAATGTTTTGTTCGCTTAGAATGGAATCAATAAGTTGTGCCTCTATTATATTATCTAGGGTAGCAATATTGATAAATTCTTGTTCATCTATTTCGTTCATATCGGAATCCTAATTCGTAGTACCCGAACCCAAAATATCTATTCGATTTGACGTATCTATTATTCTTATCGGAATTGATCGTTTAGTCAATTATAAAAAACAGTTTGAGTAACATTTTAGCTTTATGAAACAACTAAGCAAACAAGCATTCGGGTAACCTGTTTAAAAACCGGATTATCTGAATGTGATATTTTTTTCAAAAGACTAAATTTGTACCAGTTTGGTAGTTTGTAATGGGGGTAAATATGTAACAAATTACATAGTTACTATGAAGTTTAATACACATTTTCTTGCAACTTCCCTGGGATATTATCGTAACTATCTGTAATATAAATATTATTAAATATTATTAATTAGGCATGGCTTTTGCTTGTCAAGATAGATTGACAGTATCAGCAAGCATGTCCAAAAAACGATGAATTTTGAATAAAAAACTAAATGTTTTCGAGTCGATCGACAATACAATAATACTATATATAGCTGTTTATTACTACTTGACATACAACATATAGTCTGTTACATATTTAACTATAGAACAGATTGTTATATCCCAATCACTAATCACCAAATACAAAACACTCTTGTAAAAAGGGTGCTTTCCTGACTTTTTACGAGACCATCAACGCATAAGGACGTGCTAGGATAATGGAGAACGAGCGGCAATTTTATCGCTTGATTGACGAAAGCACAGAAGACGAACGCCCCATAAAAGGAAAGGATGTCCGCAAAAAACATCTGATCAATAAACTGAATTATATTAATTTTCAAGATGGTACCATCCTTATAAATTTCAAGCATGTCAAGTACGATCATATTATTTCCCTCAAAGTAAAACCGCTCCCTTGTCTTGAAGACGAATTAGAGTGTGCCTGGGCAGAAACCGACAAACTTCATAAACAGTTAGCGTTTTATAAATTCAAGAATATACTAGTTCCTTGTGATCAAAAAATATTATTGATAAAACCTGATGAGATCGGCATAAATGAGAAGGGGGTTAGTTTCATTCTTCCAGAAACATGTTATCAAGTAGATTCCCGGAAACTGAGAAGGCATTCATGCAAAGGAATAAAGGCCCAGTTGATTCAAAACAGCGCCCTTTTTTATGGTGATCTCATTGATTTCAGCACAACTTCCTTTCGTATTGAAGTAACGGCCATACCACCCCAGACATTTCAATGGATTGACCCGGAATCCCCTGTAAATCTGATCTTTTCCAACGAAGATGAAATGCTCTATTCAGGCGAATGCAGAATACTCAAACAGACTTTTGGTCAGAAAACGAGAGAGTATGTTATTGAACCTTTAGGCTATCAGATTCGAAGGTTCAAACCCAAAGAATTCCGGAGTACGCGTCAGGAACTGATCCCATCACCAAATATTATATTCAGACACCCTTTTACTAAAAAAAAGACAAATCTGAAAGTTGTTGATTTGTCGGGCTCAGGTTTTTCGGTGGAAGAAGACAAATATAATGCTGTTCTTTTCCCGGGCCTGATCATATCTGAACTGGAAATAAACTTTGCAAACAGCTTCAATATCAAATGCAAAGCCCAAGTTGTTTATAGAAAAATTGTTGAAGAAGAAGAAAATAACAATTGGGCGAAATGCGGTCTGGCCTTATTGGACATGGATATGGAAGACCACGGTAGACTTTCAGAGTTGCTTCATCAGGCAAAAAACAGGAATTCTTACATTTCTAACATTGTAGATATGGAGGACCTTTGGAATTTCTTTTTTGAATCAGGTTTTATTTATCCTAAAAAATATGCGTTTCTTCAGGCAAACAAGGAAACAATAAAAGAGACTTATAAAAAGATCTATACCCAGAATCCGCATATAGCCAGGCATTTCATATATCAAGATAAAGGTCGTATTTTGGGCCATCTGGCCATGCTTCGTTTTTATGAAAATGCCTGGTTGCTCCATCATCATGCTGCAAGCGGTTCAGACTCAAACAGGGCCGGAGTGTCCGTGCTGGATCAGGTCGGTCGTTTTTCGAATGCTTCACATGGCCTCTATTCCACACATATGGATTATCTTATTTGTTATTTCAGACCTGAAAACAAATTTCCCAACCGTGTTTTTGGAGGGGTAGCAAGAGACATTAAGGATCCAAAAGGTTGTTCGCTTGATACGTTTGTCTATTTTCATTATCAGAAAAAATTAAATAGTGAATTACATTTACCGGAACCATGGAGGCTAATAAAAACCGAGCATGAAGATTTGGCTGAGCTTGAGACGTTTTATGAGCATGAATCAGGAGGCCTTATGCTGGATGCACTAGACATAAAGCCCGGCATGATTGACTGTGATGAACTCTCAAAAGAATATCAAGTGCTTGGTTTTAAAAGGGAAAAGCATCTATTCTCACTGAAAAATGACGTCAATCTCAAGGCAGTTATCATGGCAAACATTTCAGATGTGGGTTTAAATATGTCCGAGCTTACAAACTGCATCAAGGTGGTTGTCCCGGATTCGGATGGTTTGTCAAAGGATATTCTCTATTTGGCGCTTTCTCTTCTCTCCAAAAAATTTGAGCAGCATGAAATTACGGTACTTATTTATCCTGTAAACTATACCGAAATCCACTCCATACCCTATGAAAAATTGTATCAATTGTGGGTTTTAAATACGCAATATGGGGATCATTATTATAGGCACATGAAAAAATTGCTTAGAGGAATCGATTCTTAAAAGATACCCTACCTGACGCAACTTTGATGAATCCCAAAAATGCTCACGAAGCGAGTAAAATGGACTTTTTACGAAACACTCAACTTTACACCGCAAAATTGCCGGGGTTGATTTTACCGATGTGATTCCGATATAGGCTTGCGCCCTCTGCAGGAAATTACCGGGGTATATGTAAATCTTCTCGGATCAGAAAAGAATTGATTAAATTCCTTAAAAAACTCCTCATACCCTCCTTTGTATTCTTTAAACTGATATTCTAAACTTTTTACGGCAACTTCCACCTTTTTCGTCCAATTAAAAGCATCGATCTCTTTCAACTCTCCAAAAATAAGGTGATGCGGGGCAAGACTTACATCGATGTCCTGGAAGCCAAGGTCAAAAAGGTAAGAATAAAGTTTTATTCCTACATAAGGATCAAAATCGGCATTCTTCTCCAAAGCTTTCATTATTCCATAAAGCGTTCTTTTAAGCCTGTGGGAGAGTCCGAAATGACTCAGGCAGTTATAGTCAAGATCTATCAGGCAGAGAATTCCCCCGGGCTTCAGAATACGGGATATGTTATTGACGAGATCAAAACTTTTTGATCGATGATATTCGAGAACGAAGCGTACCCAAATAAAATCAAACATCCCCAGATCATCCAAAGGTTTACATATATCCCTGCGTATATATTCAATCCCTTTTTCACTGTAATGCTTTTTTGCATAATCAACTCTATCTTCGGCGATATCGACCCCGACCACTTCGCCATCAGGTTGAACCAGTTTGTGCAAATAAAAGGTGGTTTTGCCGGAACCAAACCCTAGATCGGCAACACGCATACCCGGCTTTATGCCGGCCCACATGGCCTGATTTTTAACAGTCGTACCATCTGTTTTTAAGTCTAGACGATGTGCTTCCTCGTCACTTTCCATTATATATCCGGTATTGGGCATACCTTAAACTCCTCATGTTACTTGTCCAGTTCAGCCCTTACAACCTTTCCGATTTTTTCTAGTAGATATGGCTTTTTTACATATGATGTTGCACCCAATCTTTGAGCCTCTTTAACACGTTCTGTTTCAGAATAGCCACTTGTGATTATTGCTTTCTGTCCTGGATTTATTTCGAGAATTTTTTTGTATGTATCAAGTCCATCAATCCCAGGTTCCATAATCATATCCATTACCAACAGATCTGCTGAATTATTCTTCATGTAATCAATAGCTTCTTCACCACTTGAAACCGATACAACAGAATATCCCAATTTTAATAACAGTTCAGATGCAATTTCCCTTTGATCTTTTAAATCATCCACAATTAAAATCGATTCACCTTTTCCCATAATATCTTTAAGAGATAATATGGATTCATCGATGGGCAGTTCTTGTCTTATCACTGGGAAATAAAGGGTAAACGCGGTTCCTTGGCCTTCGGTACTTTTTACATCAATATATCCTTTATGGTCTTTTACGGTTCCCCAAACTACGGCCATTCCCAGTCCTGTTCCGCTTTTCCCCATTTCCTTTTTTGAATAAAAAGGCTCAAATATCCTTTCTATATTTTGAGATGGGATGCCGATGCCCGTATCACTGACACTTATCGTAACATAATCACCCTGTTTGACCTTGTCGTACACAATTAGGGATTTATCAACATAACGGTTTTTAGTAGATATAATTATTTCTCCAGTATTGGGAATTGCCTCAGCAGCATTTGTGATTAAATTCATAATGGTCTTGGATAGATGAACCGGAGAGCCCATAATGTTCAGCAGGTTTGTTTCCAGATCGGTTTTAATAAGAACGTTAGGATGGTATGTTTTCAAATTCTCATG
>DAOVAE010000151.1 GCA_030671225.1 Desulfobacteraceae bacterium | reverse complement strand
AATTCTTAATCGAACCATTTTCCGCCCGTCAGAGGCTTTTTGAAGAAAAAATTAGGCTCAGCAGGGATTATTTTTTTCAAAGGGCTAAATTTCTTATTTTCTTTATTTTTTTAAATGTGGTGCTGGTTGTAACCATCTGTTTTTATAGCCATCGTAAAACCATCTGTCCGGGAATCCTCTACGTTTGAGATAGGAAGGATTTTCAGCCCAACTGATAAGCTCTAAGTATGCCTGGTGAATTTTCCTGAATGTATCTGTATCCCCTCCAAGATCGGGATGGTGTTTCTTTACCTGAAACCGGAATGCTCTTTTTATTGTCCTTTCAAGTTCCGGAGAGTTTAAATCCGACTTGCCAAGCTTCAGGTGCATTAACGATGCTTTTTTAACGGCGGGAGTTTTTATTTCCGGTGGTGTTACAGAACAGAATGTCGGATCATTACGTCTTGCCTTTTCAAGTATGTGGAGCGAGGCGCGATAATGTTTATGTGTTCGGTTTTTTTCGGCCCACCATTCATTTCCCAGCATATCAGACATACTGCAGTAATCCTCGGCAGGTTTTTTGCCGTTAGAACGCGGGTAAATAAAGCTGAATATTTCTTTGGAGCCAAAAGGAAGAACATCCATAATGATTACCATATCAGTAAAATAAAAAGTTGCATATCGGGTGTTTAATGCCTTGAGCAAACCTGTTCTTACATCAAGCGTATACCGCAGATTCCGGCGGCAGTCGATGGAGCAATACCTTCGCCGGCCAAGATTTTCAGTAGTGCCGCAGGAGAGACATCGGTTTATTGTCTTGTGATCTGAACCGGATATGCTTCTTTTTATTGAAATTTTCATGAGAAATGCCGGTTATTGCCTCGGCTAAATATATCCCCACTCAACCAGACGTTGATAGGCATATTCAGCCCTATCACCCCGGTTAACGATTTTAAGGTATCTATAGTATTCGTTTGCGGATTCCTTGATATGCTGCATCCCCTCCAGAGACAACCCTTTATAAAATATTGTGTTAGGATTGCCGGGCAATAAATTTTCATAATGTTTGAATTCTTCATAGGCTGAGACATAATCTTTTTGCTTGATTTTGGCAAATCCGGAAAAATGATATGCTTGAGCCTCCTGTGGATAGACCTTTTTTGCTTCTTCTGCAAAGAATCCGGCTTTAGCGTAATTTTTCTGAGCCAGCTGACATATAGACATCATTGCCAGGCCGGTATAATCTTCGGGCGCTTGCTTCAAAGCCTTTTTAAAATGGGTTTCGGCTTCGCCATATTTGCCCTTGGCCATGGAGCTTTCACCCTTTTGCATGGCTTCAATGGCCCCTTTCATTGCCCGTAGCTTTGACGTATGGTCCATGTAACGATCCCGGTGCAGGGGAAATTTCTGTGCTGACCGGTAGTGTGTACGCACGGCTTCCACGGCGGTACGGTAACGCTCGTCGCTCATGGGATGTGTTGCAAACATTAATTCAATGGCATTGGGTCTGTGTTTGGACATGCGCCTCAGCGTATCCATCAGCCCCACAAATCCATTGGAATTATATCCGGCTCGGGCCATATATTCCAATCCCAGGGCATCTGCTTCACGTTCGTTATCTCTGCTGTAGGATGCGAGGAGAGCACCGGCACCGACCATTCCCAGTTGTGATGCCAGCTTGCCGAGGCCGGAGCTTTGGGCCCCTGCATATGTCGCAACTCCACCAATAAGGACGTTTGTCAATACACTTTTAGACATCTGCTCGGCAGTATGGCGAGCATTAACATGACCAAGTTCATGGCCCAGCAGCGCAGCAAGTTGGGCTTCGTTTTCAAGGGCAAGCAGGATTCCTCTGGTTGCAGCGATACTACCCCCGGGGAAGGCATAGGCATTTACGTATGCAGCATTCACGCCCCGGAACGAATACGGCATATGGGGACGATGGGTCAGGGCGGCTATTTTTTTTCCGGTTTGATTGATATAATTACTCAGAAATTTATCCTGCAGAGGACCGTAGTCCGAGGAAAATTGATGGGGTGAATGTTGTTTGTCGATCTGAATTTCCTGGGTTTCCGATATGAGCATCAGTTGTGATCTGCCGGTAACCGGGTTGGCTGCGCATCCAACCAGAAAGCCAGCGGCAGACAATGACGAAAGCCACAAAAACTCCCGACGGGTTATGCCATGCCCGGTTGTGCTTTTTATCAGTCTGTTTTGCATGTATGCCCTCTTTAATCAGCAGTCATATTTTTCCGGACAACTTTGATGGATTCGACTTATTTATTTTGCCCTGAAAAACCTGGTCCTTTGGGCAAGGTCAGAGACAATTGGCTATGCCTGAAGAATCGCTACAAGAGTTTGAAGTGAACTAAAGTTTAAAGTGAGCTAAAGTTAAGGAATTCTGTCAATTATATAAAATCAGCGGAGCGACCCGCCCGCTCGTGCCTTGCAATGGCAGGCGGGAGCGACGCCATAACTTTAGGCACTTTAGATCACTTTAGACACTTTTAACATGTTCTAACACTTTAGCTTTTTAAAAATATTACACTAACCTGGATTTCTCATTGACAGTAATGCTTGTGTATATAATATCAGGATCAATAATTTCCATCTAAAAAGATCCGGATTTGCCGGAAAGGAGAAGCACAGATGATACATTTAAAGTCTGTTGATCTTAAAAAGGAAAAAGTAGAATCACTGGTTATTCCTGTTTGTGAAGATATGGATGTTTTTGACGATAAGAATATTGGTTTTCTTATAAGAAAAGCAAAAAAAATTAAAGAGTTCAAAGGTGATAAAGATGAAGAGGTTACCCTTTACAACCTGCCGGAAGTTAAAGCTGAGAGAGTGATTTTTATGGGGATAGGGAAGCTGGAAAAAGTCGATATGGATCC
>DAOVAE010000024.1 GCA_030671225.1 Desulfobacteraceae bacterium | reverse complement strand
TATCTTAAGCAGGCCGGCAATATATCAGAACGTGAAATGATGCGTACATTTAATAACGGTATCGGCTTGATTGCCGTTGTTCATGAAAAGGATAGCCAGGAAGTTCTGGATCGTCTCATCGCCATGAAGGAAAAAGCCTTTGTTGTAGGCGAGATCGTTGAACGCAAGGAAGCGGGCGAAAGGGTTCAGTGGATATAAAGTGGATATAAGGAACGGAAATTACCGAAAAAAGCAAATGCTGCATAAGATTAAAAAACCCCTCTTAAAGCTGATGGGCTGGATAGAAAGCGCTCAAAAGGGAAAAACCGTCTGTAAAAGCTGAGCGGGTAGCAAAACCGGCTCCGGGAGAGTGCCTGAAAAAAGAAAGCAGCAATGATTATACTCGGCATTGAGACATCCTGCGACGAAACCGCTGCGGCGGTGGTTGTTGACGGCACCCAGATATTATCTTCCGTTGTATCCTCCCAGATCGACGTACATCATTCCTATGGCGGTGTTGTGCCTGAACTTGCTTCAAGAAAACATATGGAAGCGATCGTCCCGGTGGTTAATGAGGCGCTGGGTGCTTCGGGCATAGATTCAAAGCAGCTTGACGCAATTGCGGTTACCCAGGGTCCGGGACTGGTGGGAGCATTGCTGGTCGGTTTCTGTTTTGCTAAATCTTTTGCTTTTGCGTTGGATATTCCATGGGTCGGGGTCAATCACCTTGAGGGCCACATAAATTCAGTGTTTCTGGAAGAAGACCCGCCACCTTTCCCGTTTGTAGCACTTCTTGCATCCGGCGGGCATACCAGTATATACCATGTCACGTCACACACAGGATGCGAGCTTATTGGACAAACACGGGATGATGCCGCCGGAGAAGCCTTTGACAAAGTTGCCAAGATGTTAGGCTTGGGCTATCCGGGCGGTGGTGTTATCGACAGGTTAGCCCGCGAAGGAGTTCCCGGGAATATCGTTTTCCCAAGGCCGTTTCTGGACAAGTCGACTTTTGACTTTAGCTTCAGCGGCCTGAAAACGGCTGTGCGAAGGTATATTCAGAAACAGATGGATACTTATCAGCAAGAGATTCCCGATATCGTGGCCGAATTTCAGGAAGCGGTAGTCGATGTTTTGTCGTATAAAGTCGTTCATGCCGCAGTGGTGAAAGGATGCGAACATATTGCTCTGGTTGGTGGCGTGGCCGCAAACAATAGGTTAAGGGAAAGGGTCAAACAGGAAGCCGGCCTCAAGGGGTTGACGGTTCACATCCCTTCTATTGAACTTTGCGGTGATAATGCTGCAATGATCGCCGCAGCCGGTTACCATTATTTAATTACCGGAACCGTGTCGGGTCTCTGTGATGATGTTTACTCCAGGGTAAGGTATTGATTATATTGTTGGCCGGTTCAACCAGCCAACCGGCTCAACCGGCCAACGGGTTCAACGGGCCAACCGGTTTAGGATGTTATAGATTACAGCAGATAATTTCTTTTCAGCTTCAATATTCTTGTTAATGATTTAGCCCCTTTCTCCCTAACCCTGTTAGAATCTGAAAAAGACTTCAAAATCACTTCAAATGCATTTTCAATATCAGGACCCTTGTGGCATATTAGGGCGATGTCGATACCTGCTAAAAGTATCCGGCAGATAACGGTTTTGATGTCATAATGTTTTTTTATTGCGCCCATGTCCAGATCGTCGGTCGTAATAATTCCGTCAAAACCCATTTGCTTGCGCAGAAGATCCCGGACAACATAGGCTGACAGGCTTGCCGGCCACTCAGGGTCGATCTTTTTATAAAAGATATGAGAAAGCATGATTCCGGCCACATCATGCTTAATAGCGGCTTCAAACGGCAGGAGATCGGTTGACTCCATTGATTTAACATCAACATCAAGGGTCGGCATTTCATAATGCGAATCGAGTGTTGTGCGACCGATTCCCGGGAAGTGTTTGGCAACCGCCATGACTTTACCTTGCTGCAGGTGCTCGATAACTGCTACTCCCAGTTCAGATACCCGCATCGGGTCATGCCCGAAGACCCTGTCTGCCATCACACTCTTTACGCCTTCAGGGGCAACATCCAGGACAGGTGCAAGGTTCATGTTGATTCCGACTTCTACAAGTTCCCCTGCGGTTATTCGGGCAAAGTGTGCTGCATCTTCCACGCCTTTCATTTTGGGGTTACCGGGAAACCGGGTAAAAGGCTCTCTGAGTCTGGCCACCTTGCCGCCTTCCTGGTCTATGGCGATAAAAAGTGGCGGCTGGCCGCATGACCGGGCATATTCCTGAACCGATGAGCACAGATATTTGATCTGGTCGGGATTTGAAAGATTTCGGGCAAAGAGAATAATTCCGCCCACCTTTAAGGTGTTGATGAGAAACATCAGGTCCCGGTTGAGTTCAGTTCCATCAAACCCGACCATTAGGCGCTGCCCTGCCGATTGCTTATCTGAAAATGTTGTAATATCCATTTTTCGTGCTTTCGTGATATTTTTTAGTTAACGAGTGACCATTCAGAAATGAGATAATTTTTTCAAGTTCAAGGAAGGCGATAATTTTAACCACAGGAATACACGGAGTATTTCGAGGATTAAAATTATGAGCCTGACGTAGAAATTGGGAAAATTAGCCATTTCTGAACGGTCACTAACGAACAAATACCAGCCCTGCCCAATCTTTCTCAAATTCTTCCCAGACACATCTAAAGTGTTTTTCAGCGAAAATATGTAAAAGGTCCGAGACTTCACCCGATTTTATCCCCGAAACGATAACCGAGCCTGCTTTTTCCGTTATTTCAGATATCCGGGAACATAATCGTTTAAGGGTTGGATACCTCAGGTTGGCGGTGATCAGGAGAAATTTCTTGTCGATTTTTTCTACGTTCCGGTCAAGTATCTCGATTCTATTTTCAAGGTTGTTCAATTTGACATTTTTTCTGGCTTCTGCTCTGGCACAGGGATCGATATCGATTCCCAACGCCGTTTGCACCCCTAAGGATACGGAAACGATTGCCAGAATTCCCGAACCGGTACCGATGTCCAGAGCCTTGACATATATTCCTTTTCGGAAAAATTCTTTTCTTGATAATATGTTTTCTATTCCCCTGACCGCCAATCTGGTTGTGGGATGATCGCCTGAGCCGAACGACGCACCCTGTTGTATCTCAATGACGATATCATCAGATTCTGGCCTGTAAAGCATCCCGGGTGATTTGAGAACAATCCGTTTTGAGATTCGGGTCGGTTTATTAAACGATTTTTCCAGAAACGAACAGCCGAAATTATAAGTGTAGGCTAATTCGCCATCCGCCACCAACTCCCTTATGGCTGTTTTTAATACTCTTTTATCGGCTGCAAACTTTTGACACAGCCCTTTTTCCAGTTCACCAGGGGTCAGCCTTGTTTTCGATTCAGCGACTGTTTCAAATACCTTTTGGCGGATTGCTTTTATATCCATCAGCACCTTTCCGGTGGTTTTTTCAGATGCGGTCGTCATTTTTTTTACTTACGTAGTTGATACTTTCGTACGGCATTGTTGTGGTCCTTGATGTTTGCTGAAAATTGGTGCGTGTTGTCTTTTTTTGAAACAAAAAATAAGAACCGGGTGTCTGCCGGGTAAAGGGCGGCTTCTATGGCCTTGATTCCAATGTTTGCAATCGGCCCGGGAGGAAGCCCTTTCATTCTATAAGTGTTGTAAGGTGTAAGCTCGGTAAGATGTTTCCTGGTAATGTTGCCGTCAAAGTCTTTTATGCCATAGATAACTGTAGGATCACTTTCAAGACGCATTCTTTTCTTTAAACGATTGTGAAAAACAGAGGAGATAATGGGTCGTTCGCCTGCTGCGCCGGTCTCCTTTTCAATAATCGATGCAAGTGTCACAACCTGGTGGATTGTAAATCCAAGGGTTTTGACTCGATTTTGCCATTCAGGCTTAAACACGGACCAAAATCGTTTAACCATTGTGGATATGATTTTTTCAGATGTGGTGTCTTTGGGAAAGTAATAGGTGTCCGGGAATAGATACCCTTCAAATGTTGGAGCATCAATTCCTTTGGCATGAACCAGATCCGCGTCTGTTGCGGTCTTTAAAAAATTCGCCGCAGCTCCGAACTCTGCCCCGGCAACAACCCGAGCAACCTGACGCAGGTTATAACCTTCAGGTATTGTGAGCCTGTGGAGGTGGACTTTTCCGAGGACAACTATTTCAAGTATTCTTTTCGGTGTCATGGCCGAAGAGAGGATATACTCACCGGCTTTTATGCTTTTATCATAGCCTTTGATGCGGCCGAACAACCTGAATTTAACAGGATGATTGATAATATCCTTTTTATACAGCATTTCGGAAAAAGCCTGAAATCCCTGGCCGGGTTTAACAATTACAGCCTGATTCGAAGATTCGACGCCTGCGGGTTTGCCGGCATAGATAAAGATGTTCAGCAGTGTGCAGACGGCAATGAAGATCGATAGAAAGAGTATTATCGTAATGATTATGCCTGGTTTCTTCAAGCTTGAACCTGCTCCTTTTATGAAGGTATAATAATTTGTAACCGTTCACGGTTCAAAGGTTCAGTGGTTCAAGGTTCCATTCTCGTCCCCGAACTTCATTTGGGATGTATATTTACGAGAAAAGCGTCAGTTTCGTCAGGCCTAATCCAAAATTTGAAGCCAAATTACCAATTACTTGGGAAAATGAATATTTGTAACGAGAACTTCGGATCTTCAACGCCTTCTTTGTCCTTAACCCTGAACGTTGAACCCTGAACCCGTGAACGGATACAATTATCATTACAAAACCATCGGGTAAACAGAGGTAAGCAAGGATGATCATAGATTTTCATACACATATTTTCCCCAAAGCGATACGTGAAAATAGGGAAACGTATTTTCCATCCGAACCGGCTTTCAAGCTATTATACAGTTCACCCCAATCAAAACTTGTAGGCGCGAAAGAAATCGTCAATTCCATGGATGAGCAAGGTGTTGACACGTCTGTTATTTTTGGTTTTCCCTGGAAAAGTAAGGAAATATTTCAATTCCATAATGATTATATCATGGAAGCGGTGGAAAGATATCCTGAGCGCCTGATCGGATTATGCTGTTTTGATCCGTTGAATAAAGAGGCTGTTACTGAAGCGGTCCGGTGTCTGGAGGGAGGGCTCGCAGGTATTGGTGAAATCGCTTTTTATCAATCCGGTATTGATAATGCCGCCCTGGACAAGATGACTCCTTTGATGGAAATCTGCCATGACAGGGATTTACCCTTTTTGATCCACACCAATGAACCGGTTGGGCATATCTATCCGGGTAAAACCCCGAATACCCTGAAACAGATTTATAACCTGGTCAATAGATTTTCGGAAAATAAAATCGTTCTGGCTCACTGGGGCGGCGGGATATTCTTTTTTAATCTTTTAAAAAAGGATGTGAAAGAAAGCCTGAAAAATGTATATTTTGATACCGCTGCATCTCCTTTTCTTTATGATCCGCAGATATACAGATATGCAAAGGAAATTGCCGGCTTAGACAAGATTCTTTTTGGCAGTGACTTTCCGCTTTTAAAACCTGCAAGATATTTCAAGGAGCTTGAAAAAACCGGACTGTCAAAAGATCAGATTGAATCTATTTGCGGTCGAAACGCTGCAAGGTTGCTTAAACTATAAATAATTACAACACTTTAGCTTTTTAACAGTATTATCGCTTTAGGTATAACCTAAAATCTGAATTAACTTTTTTCGAAAGAAATAAATATGCAATAATTACTATGCTGTATTGAGACATTTTTATCAATATACGCACACTGATAATAGGCGAAATAAAAGGATGAAATCCGGATTAGATTTCGAAAAAAGTTAACCCTTCGGGAGCCTCATCTCGACCGGATCTACCGCGTTATCGATTGTTTAAAAAAATTCAGGGGATATTATTTGAGATGTAACAGAGCCCCGCATTCATCTTGGGCTGCAACATCAAGTTGTGCCTTGCTGCAGGAAAGGGCTTGACCGACTTCGCTTAAGGCTTTTTGAGGTGTATTGTTTATTTCGCTCATGTGGGCCAGTATTACATGTTTTAATAGCTCATGTTGCACTTCCTTTAAAAGGTTTTTCGATTCCTCGTTGGACAGATGCCCGGTTCTGCTCTTGATTCGCTGTTTTATAGGCCATGGGTAGGGACCGTTTATAAGCATGTCAACATCATGATTGGCTTCAAGTATCAATAAAGAGCACCCTTTAAGATGATCTTTAACCATTGAGGTTGCAATACCGAGATCGGTTGCAATCCCGATTTTTATTCCGTTCTGATTTACTGTAAAGCCGGCTGGATCTTCTGCATCATGTGATATGGAAAAAGGATGTATGGCCAGGTCTTTTATCGTAAATGTTGAGCCACACTCAAAATTCTTGATAATATGGACATTTCCAAGCCGAGAAAAGGCTGCGTTTTCTGTTTTAGAATTAATATAAATCGGCAGGTTAAAACGGCGCGAAAGAACACCAACACCCTGAATATGGTCTGTATGCTCATGGGATACAAGGATGGCGTCAAGATCTTCAGGATAAAGTCCTTTTGATCTAAGGCGGCGTTCAATTTCGACTCCTGAAAGGCCTGCATCTATAAGTATTGAGGCAGAACCGCCGGAAATGTAAACGGCATTACCCCTGCTTCCGCTTGCCAATATACATACTGAAAGGTTATAGTTAGCATCCTCTTTAGTTGTATCCGTATGAAGGATCTTACCGGTCATCATCACCCTGTATGCCCGAATCCACCGGTGTTCCGGTCGGTTTCTTCTAGCTGCTCCACCATCTCTAATCTGGCCTGATGAACTTTTTTAACCACCATCTGGGCAATCCTGTCGCCCCTGCGAATCGTATAATCCTTTTCCCCAAGGTTTATGAGCGCAATCTTTATCTCTCCGCGATAATCGGCGTCTATTGTTCCGGGTGAATTAATAATTCCAATGCCGTGTTTTACGGCCAATCCGCTCCTGGGGCGGATCTGGGATTCAAATCCTTGGGGAAGGGCGATGGCAAATCCTGTGGGTATCAACGCAATTGCGCCTTTTTTCAGTACAAGATCTGTTTCTATTGCAGCGCATATGTCCATTCCGGCGGCATAGGGCGTCATGTAACGGGGCAAGGAGATGTCTGCATCCAATTCCGGCCTTAAGCGAAGAAATTTGATTGTAGGGGGTTGATCCATGATATCAAATGGTTAATATTTCATCGAAGGCTTTTCCGTCGGGAATCGGTCCGAGCATGGTCAGTGCAAATCGGCTTTTTTGAAAAAGGCTTTGGGCCAGTTCGATGATTTGGTCTTCGG
Organism: Desulfobacteraceae bacterium; assembly: GCA_030671225.1. Taxonomy (GTDB): domain Bacteria; phylum Desulfobacterota; class Desulfobacteria; order Desulfobacterales; family UBA11574; genus DAOVAE01. Next base: position 2,711 of record DAOVAE010000024.1, on the reverse strand, counting down.
TAACAGATTCGATACTATTCACAATTTCTTCCAAAGGAATATAACGGCCAAAATGAGTTTCAGTCTGTGCCAGCCGCACCATTTGGTTGTCGTTACTTTCTGATGCAAGCATGAGGCTCCCTTTTGTGAACTCTTTGGCATTACGTAGTTCGTTTGGATCAACCCGCATTTCTTTAAGCTCGGAGATCTCCTTTAGAATCAGCACTATGGATTCATAGGCATTTTTAGGATCGACGCCTGCGTAGGCCCCAAACATGCCTGTATCTATATAAGATGTTATAAATGAATAGACAGAGTAAGCAAGCCCCCTTTTTTCGCGTATTTCCTGAAACAGCCTTGAACTCATGTTACCTCCGAGGATAGTGTTCATCAGTGAATACGCATACCGTCGCGAGTCGGTTATTGATATACCTTTTGTCCCCAGACAGATATGTACCTGTTCCAACTTTCTCTGGTGCAGGTTAACCCTACTGCGACCTTGGGGTGTAACGCGTTCGGGGAAGCTGTTGCCCGGACGAATAGATTCAAAGACCGGCCCGATAAGATCGACCAAGCGGTTGTGCTCCAGGTTGCCTGCAACCGAAATGACAATACGCTCGGGCTGATAAAGATTGTGGAAAAATCCTTTAATGGTATGGACATTAAAACCTGCAACGTTTTCACGAGTGCCGAGGACTAATTGCCCCAGAGAATTTTTACCCCAGAAATTTCTTCCTGCGAGGACGTGAACGTATTCATCCGGATTGTCTTCCACCATGCCGATTTCCTGAAGAATAACCGCCCGTTCATTTTCAATCTCTTTTTCATTAAACACAGAGTTTAGAAATATATCGGAAAGAATATCGACCATGGTCTCAAGGTGGGTGCCCATGACCTTTGCGTGGTAACAAGTATTCTCAGCACTTGTGAAGGCGTTTGTCTGCCCCCCGATGGCATCAAATTCCTTGGCAATTTGAAAAGCGGTCCGTTTCTTAGTTCCCTTAAAAATCATGTGCTCAATAAAATGGGAAAGGCCGTTTTCAGCTGGTGATTCATCCCGACCGCCAACATTTACCCATACACCCATTGATACGGAATGAACGTGAAGCATCTTTTTAGTTATAATCCTGATGCCGTTATTGAGGATGGTTTTATTTTCGGCGTGATCCATTTTTCTTGCCTATTTCTCTTCTTCCAGGACAGCTTTGTGGCTCAGACGAATTTTTCCGTCTCTGTTTATTTCAAGAACCTTGACTTTGATACGATCCCCTTCCTTTACAATATCAGAAACTTTGTTTACACGGTGATTGGCGAGTTGTGAAATGTGCACGAGACCGTCTGTCCCGGGCATTAGCTGGACAAAAGCACCAAAATCCATGATCTTAACAACAGTCCCTTCATAAATTTCTCCCACCTCGGGTTCCATTACAATTTCATCGATCATCTTTACGGCGGCGTCCGCTTCTTCCTTGGAAAAAGCGGCAATTTTTACCACGCCTTGATCATCTACTTCAAGTTTAGTATCGGTTTCAGTTTGAATTGCTCTGATGGTTTTTCCGCCGGGTCCGATGATTTCACGGATCTTGTCGGGGTTAATATTCATAGTAATTATTATAGGTGCATAAGGAGAGATTTGGTCGCGAGGCTCCTTAAGAGCTTCTAACATTCTGTCAAGTATATGAAGCCGACCCACACGTGCCTGTTCAAGGGCTTTTCCCATAATATCCCTGGAAAGTTCATGAATTTTTATATCCATCTGGAGTGCGGTTATGCCTTCTTTTGTGCCGGCAACCTTAAAATCCATATCACCGGTGTGGTCTTCATCCCCAAGAATATCCGACAGGATAACTACATCATCTCCTTCCTTGACAAGTCCCATGGCAATACCGGAAACCGGAGCTTTGACTGGAACGCCACCGTCCATTAGCGCCAATGTACCCGAACATACGGTCCCCATGGATGAAGATCCGTTGGACTCCAAGACCTCTGAAACAAGGCGGATGGTATAGTCAAATTCTTCCTTGGACGGCAGAGTTTTTTCTAAGGCTCTGCTCGACAGCCCGCCGTGACCGATATCCCTACGGCTCGGTCCACCGATGCGTCTTACTTCTCCCACCGAATAAGGTGGAAAATTGTAATGAAGCATAAAGGGCCTTTGTTCTTCTCCGAGTAGCGTTTCCACACGCTGCTCATCCCGACCCGACCCGAGGGTCAGTACACCTATAACCTGGGTTTCTCCACGTGTAAAAAGAGCACTGCCGTGGGGTCTGGGCAATATGCCGACCTCACAAGTAATGGGCCTTATTTCATCAAATTTTCTCTTATCAATTCGACTTCGTTCTTTGAGGACAATGTCCCTGCTGATTTTTTTGAGTATGTCATTAAATATATTATTTACTTCGCCTCTGCGATCGACATAGTCTTCTCCGAGTTGTTCAAAGATATCTTATTTTATTGCCCCAAGTGCTGCGCCGCGTTTAATTTTTTCAGGTATCATCAGAGCTTCATATATCCGTGGGGATGCCTGGGGTTCAACTTTTTCGACCAGCTCATAATCCCTTTCGGGCGGTGTGTAGGGCCGTTTTGGCACCCCGTTGATTTCTTTTAGTTTCACTTGCATATCTAGAAGCGGCTGCATGGCCTTATGGCCGAAAAAGATTGCTTCAAGCATATCAGATTCACTGACAATATTGCCACCGCCTTCTACCATTACAACACCGGTTTTTGAGCCG
>DAOVAE010000051.1 GCA_030671225.1 Desulfobacteraceae bacterium | reverse complement strand
ATGAGGAAAAAACTAATTCTCTTCGATGACAGTTTTAATCTGGCTTTAAATCACATTCCTTCCGCCTGTGGAGAGGATTACAGACTTTGTCTTATTCTGGATATATCTCTTGATATTAATGGCCATGTTGTAACGCGGTCTGTTCCTCAGGTTTACGGTCTCTTCAGCCCCGTTGGTTGATCTGCCTCGGAAATGGCAGCCTCAATGACCGATTATGCATTATTTCTTGTTTGCCATGACCGGTAAAGTATTCAATACGATCATTATATCATGACGTTCTTTTTACCTCCGAAATACCTCATAAATTGCACTCTTTCATATATTGCCGGATCAGTGCTTTTTTCCTGGCTCATTTCATACACGAATTGGCCTTTTGAAGTGCTTGAGCCAGTGCGCAGGGAAACTTGCTTACACGGTTCTTAGGGGGCTGGGGGTTGGTGACAATCCCCGGCTACCCGACTGTTTTTACTTCCCCTTCAATCCGTTTTCCCGTTTAAGGCTTAGGGCCTCAAACGCAACTATTCAATTTAACTGTTAAATTAAAGATTTATTTCGTAAATCATAAAAATATTGGTCTTTAAATTTTTCAAACAGCAGGCACCTTGAATTTCCTGAGATTACATATAGTGTATCGTATTGTCAATTTATCCAATGCTGAAAAGATAGTAGCCTTTTCAACTCCTTAATCATTTAGTCGGTTGTTAAGCTTACCTCGAATAATTATTTTCAGATTTTAAAATACTCATAATACAAATCTGCGAGGGTGTCGTGAAAACCCCATCCAATATCATCTGTATCCACAACTACCTGAAGACATCTTTTTTTGAACGCTTTCATTAAATCGTTTTTTCCCATTAATTTTAATGCTCGATCATACATATCTTCCATACTGATATAGAACTGCTCGTTAATGTCTCCATACTCATTTGTAAACTCGACCCCTTGCTCAACATAAAAAAGCATCAAGTCACAAATAAGCTCAGGAGAACTAGATATTTTTTTAAAATCTGAAATAGCTTTTTTTGCTATTGAAAGTCTTGCTTTCCCATGTCCTCTTTTTGGGAAAAACTCATTTTGGATGGCTGTCTTATATTTCAGCTGAGTATTTTTTTCTTCATCCGGATTTAATGTCGATATAAAGTAATCTTTAACATTACCAAAGTTTTGATACAAAGAAGCCAAATGTTTTATCAACTCTTCTTTTTTTAGCAGTTTTAACCTTGCTTTAAACTCGGACACTTTCATAATTCGGTTTTCTTTCAACCAATAGTTTCTGAATAGTAAGACTCGTCCCAAATAATATTTTCCGTACCAACTTTTTCTTTAATAGCAGTCAAATCGGTAAATATGGAATTTTTCGAATATTCTTTAATTTCTTGAACCATTTTTTCTACAGAAAGCTCTCCATCTGATTCCACATATAAATGTAAATGGTCTGAGGCCAGCCAAAGTAGATTTACAAATCCTCCAACCAACTCACTACATCTTAAAAAAGTGTCATAAATGTCATTAAAAATATCATCGGTTAGATGAAAAACGGGCCTTCTATTAATAACATTCCAAACAAAATGGTATTTAAGTTCCACATACACACCATCTGGATCACGTTCCAATTTTTGCAAAGCCAATGCTTTTTTGTATTTAATTTTATCAGATCGTAAATATTTCAAAAAAGATTTTTGGCGATTAATTTTATTGAGACCGCCAGAGAAATCAGGTGTTTTGATTTCTGATGAATTTGTTATGGCCAAAATGGGCTGGTGAGCATGACACTTGAAGTCGAGAGGATTTTGTGCAAGTCTGTTAAGATCACATAAGACACACTCATCAAATTCTAATTCCTGGCATAACCTGCACTTCCTATTAAGTATCGGTCCAGTTGATTTCGCACATTGCTTACATCTTTCGGGAAAATCACTCGAAAAAGTCATTATATTTTCTTTTTACGTTGTAATATAGTTTTTATGTTGAAAATCTAATAATTTAATTTTAGCATTACCAAACATCAAAGGTAAGTGTCAAACTGGTATACACTCAAACAAAAGGAGGTTCATTATGAAAGTTCAGCAAGCGGTAGACTATTTTATCAATTATCACAAAGCAAATTCTAAAAAAAAATACGATCAGGAATCAGGTCTTTGTATTAACAAGATTCCTGGACAAATTCGGTGACAGAAAATTAAAATCCATATCATCGGATGAGATCCTCTCATTTTTGAACCATCTCACCAAAGGTCAAAAACAAACCACCAAACGAATCCGATATGCCAACCTCAAAACCTTCTTCAATTTTGTTATAAGCACATTCGATATCAAATTCAACAACCCGTGCGATACGCCAGTTCTGAAAAAATTATTCAGAGAAGCGAAACCACCATCTTGGCCCATTATAGAAAAAGATATTGTCGACGAGATCATATTCAGAACTAATAATCCACGAAACAGGCTCATGCTTGAGCTTATGGCTCGTGGAGGAATGAGAATAGGCGAAGTGCTTGATTTAACTCCCAGAGATGTTGAGGACCGGAAGCTTACTATTCGTGATGCCAAAAGTGGTCGGCCTTTAGAGTTTGTCTTTATCCCTAAAAAGATTGCTGACAGGTTCAACCAATATATCAGGGATAAGACAATTGAACCTGATCAAAGGATATTTCCGATTACATATGCTGCTGCAAGGATTGTTGTGAAAAAGGCCGGCAAACTGGTGGGTATCAATCTTAACCCGCATGATTTAAGGAGACATGCAGCAACTTATGCATCTCGGGCTGGGACTCCACTTGAAATCGTGAGTAAGATAATTTTACGGCATTCGAACCTTTCGACAACCAAGTCATTCAACTGCATCCCAGCAAGATTTTAACAACAAAACCTTCCGGATCATTCACCCGTTTCATCCATACAGAAATATCGAGTTTGAAATAGATAACGTAAGGCGGCTGCCAGGTGAGTGTCGTGTTTTCTTTTTCAACACGAAGGGACGAAAATCTTCCGTACCGCTTGATTGGACGAACATTGGAGCAAAGGATCCATTCGTTGCTGTCTCTGCTGGACGCGCACTTTTCCGAAACGAAGACCTTCTCGGTTTGGTTCGCCTTATTGGTGAAATAAACAGTGCAAACCGCAAATGAACAAGCGTGATGACGGAGTGGGATGTTAAGGAGAATATGCCGCAAGTGTTAAATTATATTTGCCGCATGTTGTTTATAGAGGGCCGTTAAAAGTCTAATGATAGTCACACAATTTATTGTTATTGCGTATTTAAATTGAATATCCACTTGACATTCAAGATATTATGCGGCATATATAAGTTATCATTTAAATCCGCTGCGGCATAATTAACCAAAGGAGACGAGGCCATGGCACGACCCAAACAGCCCAAAGATGACAAGATTGAAAGTTTAAGAAAATGCGGTGCGCTTAATCCGCATCCACAGAAGGTTACAGAAAAAATGTTTTCAGATTCGACGCTCGAATTTTTTGATGCTCGTGATCTTGTTCAGGTCAAGTATGAGATGTTACGAGCCGTCGACAAGGAAGGACGCTCGGTGAAACAAGCATCCGAAGACTTTGGCTTCTCGCGGCCGGCATTCTATCAGGCACAATCACAGTTCAAACAGGAGGGGGTGGCCGGGCTTGTTAAAAAACGCCCGGGTCCAAAATCTGCTCACAAGTTGACTGCTGATGTACTGGCCTTCATCGAAGAAAAAATAGAAGAAGGCAAACCGCTTCGTGCCCGGAAACTTGTGCCATTGATAAAGGAAAAATTTGGGAAAGACGTTCATCCGAGAAGTATAGAACGCGCGGTGTTGCGGAGAAAAAAAAAGAGAAAATGAAATCGAGAAATTCCCTACCAGGTATTGAATCTGATGACAGCGCTCTGCTGCATTATGAATCATTGCGTTCACAGGCTTTAGACAAGCAAGAGATCTTTTATGAACGAAGTTTGGGTCTGACACTATTAATTCGCCAAGGGATGCTTGTCTGGATAGACGTCTGCCATCGATGCATACCGGTAAACCCGGCGAAGCGAACGAAAATGCCTGTCTTTAGGCATAAAGCAACATCGGAGATGATAAAGGTTATGGCGAACATTACCTTGTTCAACTTACAGGAGGTTCACTCATGAGTATGTCACATCGCGTAAATCAGAAAGTGACCACAAGCCATCTAAAAAGGCAGGCGTACTGCTACGTCAGACAATCCACACTCAAGCAGGTTTTTGAAAATACCGAAAGCACCAAACGCCAATATGCCCTTCGTGACCGGGCGATAGCTTTAGGATGGCCTGTTGCTCAGATCGTGACGGTAGATTCCGATTTAGGCGAAACAGCTTCATCTGTAGCTGATAGAGAGGGGTTTCGCAGACTGATGGCAGACGTTAGCTTGGGGCGTGTGGGGCTCGTGATGGGTCTTGAGGTCTCACGCCTGGCGCGCAACAATGCAGATTGGGCTCGACTGCTGGAGATCTGTGCCATAACCGATACCCTGATTCTTGATGAGGATGGGATTTATGACCCAACCGATTTTAATGATCGTTTGCTTCTCAATATGAAGGGCACTTTTTCCGAAGTAGAACTTCATGTGTTGAGGTCCCGGCTTAGAGGAGGCATTTTAAGCAAGGCCCGACGGGGAGAATTAAAAACGCGCTTGCCTACCGGATTTGTTTATGATCACAATGGTAAAATCATTATTGAGCCGGACAAACAAGTTCAGCAAAGCTTTCGTTTGTTTTTTGACATTTTTCAACGAACCGGTGCTGCATTTGCAACAGCAAAGGCATTTGCCAAAGATAATGTGAAATTCCCATGCCGATCCCACATGGGTCCCGATAAAGGCGAGTTGAAATGGCAAAGGCTAACCCACAGCCGGGCACGACTGATTCTGAAGAATCCGCGGTATGCCGGAGCATATTATTATGGACGACAGCGGTCTCGAAAAAATGTCGATGGCTCGACGACTTATTTTCAGGTCCCCCGTGAAGAATGGATTGTTTTGATAAAAGACGCCCATCCGGGCTATATTACCTGGCAACAGTATGAAGAAAACTTGCGGCGGATACGTGAAAATGCGGTTGCATATAATGTTATAGACAGGAAAACACCACCCCGTGAGGGGCCGTGTCTTCTCCAGGGATTGGCGATTTGCGGCAAATGTGGTCAACGGATGACCATACGATATAAATATCAGCGTAAAGGTCGACTCGAGCCGGCCTATTTATGCCAGCGAAACAGAATAGAAAGATGCGAGAACAGCTGTCAATATATCCCGGGTGCTGGTATTGATGAGGCCATCAGCAAACTGTTAATTGAATCGGTTACACCGCTCACATTGGAAGTTGCGCTGGAAGTCCAGCAAGAGTTGGAGACCCGTTTTAATGAAGCGGATAAACTCCGACGGCAACAGGTGGAGCGGGCGGAATATGAAGCCAATCTCGCTAGGCGGCGTTTTATGCAGGTCGATCCGGACAATCGACTGGTAGCTGATACCCTGGAGGCAGAATGGAATGAGAAGCTCAGGCATCTGCAGGAAACCAATGACTACTATGAAAAACATCGCCGACTGGAATCAGAAAGACTGAAAAAAGCGCAGCAGAAGGAAGTACTCAAACTGGCCAGTGACTTTCCGAGACTGTGGAAAAATCCGAGAACACCTGTTCGTGAGAAAAAGCGAATGATCAGATTTTTAATTGAGGATGTAACAATGATCAGAGGAGAAGAAATCGCGCTGCACGTTCGATTTAAAGGCGGTGCAACAAAAACGCTGAAGCTCTCACTCCCCCTCAAAGGTTGGCAATATAATATGACGGATCCAAAAATCGTTGAGATTGTCGATGAACTTCTGAGCGACCATACTTATTCGGAAATTGCGACCATACTCAACAACCGTGGATTTAAATCTGGCCAAGGCCACCGGATCGATAGGAATGTCGTGAAAGGCATCACGCATAGCTATAAGATCAAGACCCGCCATGCAAGATTAAGAGCCAACGGCAAGCTGACGGTAGATGAAGTCGCCAACCTTCTAGGGGTAACAACCGCTACTGTGCGGAGATGGGGAAAGAAGGGGATAATAAAAACGTATCCCTATAATGATCGAAACGGATGTCTTTACGAGCATCCCGGCGTCAATTCACCGCTCATGAAAAAGAGCATAAGAAACTGAATATACATTATTTTATAGGGGCCATGATCACTCAGGTATTCAAGAGGTGCAATATGAAAACTAGCTCACCACCATGATTTATCTGCATGTGAGCCGTGAAACCCTGTCAAAGATCCCAAGCCCTTTGGATCTCATTGACAATAAAACATGCAGGAAAGGAGGACAGAACCGATGACCCAAATCATAAAACCTGAAAAGAAAACGCCGGAGATCGCCGATATCTTACATCATCATATGGATGACTATAAAGCCGAGTATCCCTTATGGCCGGAACATCGTAAAATCGTATCCGACCTTTTGAACTGCCGCACCGCTCACCTTGGTGGTCATATTGAGCGCTGCAACACCTGCGGTACGGTTCCATTACGTATCATTCCTGCCGCAATCGCCATTGCCCCAAATGCCAGCAAATGCCGCGGGAAAGATGGCTTGAGAAAAGAAAAGACGAAATTTTACCGGTCAACTACTTTCATGTCGTCTTTACCCTTCCGCATGAACTCAACACCATCATCCTAAACAATAAAAAGGTGATGCTCAACATCCTGTTTAAAGCTGCTTCTCAAACGCTTTTGACCTTTGGAAAAAATGAGCTTAACGGCACACCCGGTTTTATCGCCATTTTACACACCTGGGACCAAAAGCTCAAGGCGCATTTTCATCTGCACTGTCTGGTTGCCGGAGGTGCTGTGTCAAAGGATGGAAAACAATGGATCTCATGCAGAGGCGATTATCTTTTTAACGAAGAAGCGTTATCCCTGGTTTTTCGTGGCAAGTTCATGGAGCGGATGGGCCATGCCTGCCAAAACGAGAGGTTCAAGCTTGCCGGCAGTGTATATAAAAAACTCAAGAATACGCTGTATGCAAAAAATTGGGTGGTTAGTGTCCGAAATCCTGTCAAACGTCCGGACCATGTCCTTGAATATCTGGCACGCTATACCCATCGGGTGGCCATTGCAAACAGCCGCATCAAAAAACTTAAAGACGGCATGGTAACCTTCACCGCCAAAAACCGAAAGAAAAACGAGACAGAATCGGTCACCATCACCGCAGTGGAGTTTATCCGAAGGTTCCTCTTGCACAGCCTGCCTAAGGGCTTTGTCAGAATCCGGCACTATGGCTTTTTGGCCAACCGTAACCGTACTGCAAATTTAAACACCATACGGCACTTGATGGGATTATCC
>DAOVAE010000020.1 GCA_030671225.1 Desulfobacteraceae bacterium | reverse complement strand
CGTACTATAAGTACGCCTCATTCCTCAGGATTTGCGCGCCTTGAATTTGGAGCTTTTTATTTTTGCCGTCGAATTTCGACTTTTTACGAGATTGTCAAAATGGATTGTTTATTTTAAGCTTATCGAGAAGCTATCTTTAATTATCATATCTAACGGTATTTTTAAAGAAATTATTGACAGATTCTATCTTTTCAACACAGAATAATAATATGATGGAAATTAAAACAGACTTTCTGATAATCGGTAGTGGTGTAGCCGGCCTTACCTTTGCCCTTAAGGTGGCTGAGTTTGGTAATGTTGCGTTAGTTACCAAAAAAGGGATCATGGACAGCACCACCACATTGGCACAGGGTGGAATCGCCTCTGTTTTTTCTAAATTTGACTCGTTTGATCTTCACATTCAGGACACCCTTGTTTCCGGGGATGGTCTCTGTAACCGGGATGTTGTGGAAATGGTTGTGAAAAACGGACCTGACATGATCCGTGAATTGATCGACCTTGGTGTACATTTCAACTTTAAAGATAAAGAACGATCCGATTCTGAATCACTTCCTTTTGATACCGACTTTGATTTGGGGCGCGAAGGGGGTCACTCTCAAAAACGTATTGTGCATTCCCATGACATGACCGGAATGGAGCTCGAAAGAGTTCTTGTAACACATGTCAAAAACCACGATCGGATTATGCTGTTTGAAAATCACATCGCCGTCGATCTTATTACCATTTCAACACGTATGAAAAGGGGGTTGATCACTACGACCCATGAAGACTATTGCTGTGGAGCATATGTGCTTGACAGACAAACAAATAAGGTCAAAACTTTTTGCGCTAAGATAACGCTCCTCGCCACCGGAGGCGCGGGTAAGGTTTATGTTTACACAAGCAATCCTGATATTGCCACAGGAGACGGGATTGCCATGGGATACAGGGCAGGTGCCACGGTGGCCAACCTTGAATTTGTTCAGTTTCATCCCACCTGTCTGTATCACCCGGATGCTAAGAACCTTCTGATTTCAGAGGCCGTAAGGGGTGAAGGGGCGGTTCTAATCGATTCTTCCGGGAACGCTTTTATGGAAGAGTATGATTCCCAGAAGGATCTTGCGTGCCGTGACGTGGTTGCTCGTGCTATTGATGCAGAGCTCAAGAAAAGCGGGGACGATTCCGTATTTCTCGATGTATCCAACAAAAATGCCGATTTCATAAAGGAACGTTTTCCTAATCTATATGAAAAATGTCTCAACTTTGGTTTTGATATGACAAAGGAGCCTCTTCCGGTTGTTCCCGCCGCCCATTACATGTGCGGCGGCATCGCAACCGATATGTTCGGCAGAACAGATTTACATCGACTGTATGCCATCGGGGAAACCGCCTGTACCGGACTTCATGGGGCCAATAGACTCGCGAGCAACTCTTTGATTGAGGCCCTGGTTTATTCCCATACAGCCTCCAAACAGGCTATTGAAGATATCGACGTATTCGATTTCAGTTCCACTCCTGACCCTCCGCCATGGGATGAAGTCGGCACAACAGACAGCGATGAAGTCATTATGGTTTCACATAGCTGGGATGAGATCCGGAGATTCATGTGGAACTATGTCGGAATCGTCCGATCGGACAAACGATTGGCCAGGGCAAAGCGACGAATTGAAATCATCCAGAAAGAAATTCATGAATATTACTGGGATTTCAGGGTCTCCGCAGATCTTGTTGAGCTTAGAAATATAGCAATAGTGGCTGATCTCATTATCAAATGTGCCAGCCACAGAAAAGAAAGCCGCGGGCTCCACTACAACATTGAATATCCTTATAGGGACGATACACGATGGCAAAAGGATACTATTATTCGGAGGCCCTTTGTGGGATAGGATGTCCAACGAAAATAAATCTTCAATCGAAAATCTTCAATTCTTAAATCCCCATTCTTCGTTGACAAGACCGGTTTTTGTATTACTTTAATACATTAATAAAACATGGTCTTTTCTTGTAACAAAACTACCTTTAATAAAAGGCATGATTCATGAACCCGAATATTTTATTTGGGTTGCCGATTTGGGAACAAAATGACGACCAAACGAGATTACTACGAGGCTTTAGGCGTAAGACGTAATGCAGATGATAATGAGTTAAAGGCTAACTACCGCAAGCTTGCCCTGCAATTTCATCCAGATCGAAATCCCGGCAATAAAGAGGCTGAAGAAAAATTCAAAGAGGCTTCAGAGGCTTACGAAGTGCTTCGAGATCCTCAAAAACGGAATATTTATGACCAGTTTGGTCATCAGGGCCTTGAAGGGTCGGGTTTTTCCGGATTTAGCGGCTTTGAAGACATTTTTTCAAGTTTCGGCGGAATCTTTGAAGATTTTTTTGGATTCAGCAGTGGACGGCGATCAAGAAGCAGGACTCAGGTGGGTGCTGATCTTCGTTACGACCTGACGCTCAGTTTCATGGAAAGCGTCTTTGGCACAGAAACCGAAATAGATTTAGAGAAGATGGAAGTTTGCCCTTCATGTGAGGGAGACGCATGCGAGCCTGGCACTAAGCCGGAAACTTGCTGGCAGTGTGACGGTACAGGCCAGGTTTCTCGAAACCAGGGATTTTTTACTGTGAGAACCACATGTAACAACTGCCGCGGTAACGGGCAAACCATTCCGCATCCATGCAATAACTGTAGAGGGGCCGGACAGATTAGGGTTAGCAAAAAGGTGGCTGTAAAGATTCCCGGAGGTGTTGACAACGGATCGAGACTTCGCCTGACAGGAGAAGGCGAGGCCGGTATTTATGGTGGGCCTCCGGGGGATCTCTATGTTTTTATTCATGTGGGATCTCATGATTTCTTCAAGCGTAACAATACAGACGTAATTTGCCAGGTGGAGATTTCCTTTATTCAGGCAGCCCTTGGCGATACAATAAAGGTTCCCACTTTAAATGGTAATAAGACGCTTAAAATTCCAAAGGGCACCCAAATCGGGGACATTTTCAGCTTTCGAGGCGAGGGGATACCCTCTTTAAGAAGAAATAAACGAGGCGATCAGATCATTCAGATTGCAATAAAGACACCCACCAATCTCAACAAGAAACAGGAAGCGCTTCTTAAGGAATTCGCCAGAATCGAATCCGGTAAGATGTCGAATAAAATAAAGAACATCCTTAAAGGCGGCAGCGCCGGAGCTTCCTGATTAACCGTTCTTATAAGAGGTTCGAAGATTATGTTTGAGTTAAAAGTTGTTACCCATTTTGCAGCAGCCCATCAGCTTAAGATGGTGGCCAAAAAATGTGAGAGCCTGCACGGGCACAACTGGAAGATCGAAATTTGTGTAGCTGGAAAAACACTCAATGATGCCGGGGTATTAGTGGACTTTGGAGAATTAAAACAGCATGTCTCTGAAATTATGGCAAGGCTGGATCACAAGTTTTTAAATGAACTCGATTACTTTGATGACCATAATACACCGTCTTCGGAAAACATTGCCCGATATATAGCAAACTCCCTTCAAACAATTCTCAACAACTCTAAAGTCAAGGTTGTCCGTGTAACAGCCTGGGAATCAGAGGATGCCTGCGCAACATATTTAATGGGGTGACCCCTTTCCTCCTTTCAAACGGTCTTCTCCGCAGAAAATAAATAATCCGGAATCTTGGGCAAGACATGCCAGGGTCATGTTTAACTTGGATGCCAGTTTCACGGCCAGTGAAGTGGGACGCGATACGGCTAATATGACAGGGATACGTGCCCGTGCAGATTTCTGTACAAGCTCATAGCTAATCCGGGAAGAAAGTATCAAGAGTGAAGCCTCGTCGAGTCTGCGGGAAAGAAAAAGCTTTCCCACGGCTTTATCAAGTGCGTTGTGCCGGCCCACATCTTCAGCCACCGATAAAAGCTTAAAATCAGAAGAGTAAAGGGCGGCTGCATGAGATGCACGGGTTTGATCACGCAAGGGCTGGTACCGGGGAATAGTTATGAGGCAGTCAAGAGCCATGTTGCGGTCAATTTGAGTTTCATCATTTATGGGTTGAATTGTTTGATATAGGTCATCAACGATTTCCTTGCCGCAAATACCGCAGCTGGTCTGGCTGATAAAACCGCGTCTATCTAAAAGATCGGTTATCTTATTCCGTCTCGATTTGCTGATGGTAACGCTGACAACATTGGAGTTGGTGCTGTCACAGTAAACTAAAGTATTAAAATCATCCGGTGTATCTACAATTCCTTCTGCAAGGCAGAAACCGGCAGCATGGGCCAATTCATCACTAGGGGTTCTCATTATTACAGAATAAGGTTTCCCTTCAACACGGATCGACAGCGGTTCTTCACTGAGCAGTTTGTGGTTGGATGATGTGTAAAGCTCTTTGTCCCAGTGTATGACAGGATGATTCAAATATGTTTCCAAAAAAACCTCCTTCAGCCGGTTTGGGTCGCTCAGGTCCTTAAAATATCTATGGGGCTCTAAAGCGTTTTATAAATTCTAAAAATGCTCACGGAGCGAGTAAAACGGACTTTTTACAACACAGTAAAATTTATTAAATTATTAATTTTATCTTGACAAATTCCTGTGATAGATTAAAAATATACATTTTCTTAAATGAGAGTTAAGATCAGTTACCTTGAGGAGGGGTCAAATATATGTACGCTATCGTTAATACAGGCGGAAAGCAATATAAAATTCATCAGGGCGATATTTTGAGGGTCGAAAAAATCCCCGGAGAGGTAGGCAGCCCTGTTTCTTTGGACAGGGTCCTTATGTTTGCAGACGGAGAGAACGTGAGCATCGGTAGACCGGTTCTCGACAATGTAGCTGTAAAAGGTCACATAGTTGAGCAGGGCAAGGCGAAAAAGATTATCGTTTTCAAGTATAAACGGCGAAAAAGATATCGACGTAAGCTGGGGCATAGACAGCAGTATACCGCGATCAAAATAGATAGTATTGAAGCTTAAGAACAGGACTAACTTTAGATTTTTGAAAATGTTATCGCTTGTGGCAAGTCGATTTATTTCAAAGAACTTAACAATTACAGAAAAATATATCGTGGACGTAACAACGTTGCGAGGTTTGAACAAGGAGTTAGCATAATGGCACATAAAAAAGCAGGCGGCAGTTCTAAAAACGGGCGTGACAGCCATGGGCAACGCCGGGGTGTAAAGCGATATGGTGGTCAAAAAGTAAAGGCCGGTAATATTCTGGTACGCCAGCTGGGAACAAAGATCCATCCCGGAACTAACGTGGGTATTGGCAGGGATTACACTCTATTTGCCAAGATTGATGGTGTCGTTGCTTTTGAAAGGCTGGGTCGTTCCCGGAAAAAAGTAAGCGTTCATGCAGCGTGAAATTCATTGATGAATCGATTATTACCGTTCGGTCCGGTGATGGCGGTAGAGGCTGTGTGAGTTTCAGACGTGAAAAGTTCATTCCACGCGGAGGACCGGACGGTGGAGACGGAGGCAAGGGCGGTGATATTGTTTTAAAGACAACATCAAGGAAACGCACCTTGTATCAGTTTCGATATCAGAGACATTTCAAAGCCAAAAACGGCGCCCATGGCCAGGGCAAACAAAAGACCGGGAAAAACGGTCAAAACCTGGTCATAAAACTCCCACCCGGAACCCTAATCACTGACGCCAACACCGGACAGGTTATAAAAGACTTAATCAAACCCGGCGAAACCTTCGTGCCGGCAAGAGGCGGTAGAGGCGGACAGGGCAACGCGCGATTTAAAACTTCAACACACCGGGCTCCCCGGTTTGCTCAGCCCGGTGAACCTGGTGAAACTAAAACTCTTAAGCTGGAACTCAAACTTCTGGCTGATGTAGGTATTATAGGCCTTCCCAATGCCGGCAAATCCACCCTTGTTGCCGCAGTTTCTTCAGCGCGTCCCAAGATAGGTAATTACCCCTTCACCACACTTACTCCCAGCCTCGGTACAGTTCAAACCGACTGGGCCGAACCTTTTGTGGTGGCCGATATTCCCGGTTTAATTAAGGATGCACATAAGGGCGTCGGGCTCGGCATCAGATTTTTGCGTCACATTGAGCGCACTCGCATTCTGATTCACCTTATCGATGTGATGGCTATTGATTTGGATAATCCTCTCCATGCTTATAACACCATTAACAAAGAGATTGTCATGTATAAAAAAAAGCTGGCGGAAAAGCCTCAAATCGTGGTTCTTAACAAGATCGATCTACTCGGCGCCAAGGAGGCGGCAAAGAAGTTTCAAAGTGCATTAAGTGAAAAAGAAGTAACATTAATTTCAGCTCTTACGGGCAAGGGCATAGATAATTTGAAATCACAGATCGTTCAATTATTGGACAGGTCCTATGAATGATAACAGAAGATCGATTTTTTAGAGAGCCGGACGCGTTGTTGTCAAGGTAGGCAGCCAGGTTGTTTTAAAATCATTCATTAAAGGGGAAATGAGATGTCTATTGAATCGACAATAATGGAGATGGCAAAAGCAGCCCGAACTGCTTCCATGGAGATAGCCGGATGCCCTTCAAACAAAAAAAATGAGGTTCTGCTTAACATTGCCGATAAAATTGAGGCGCAAGCATTTCATATCAAAAAAGAAAACCAAAATGACCTTGCCATGGCAAAAGAGATGGATCTATCCCATGCCATGATCGATCGCCTTACTGTGACAGACGCAACCATCAAATCCATGACTCTTGGTTTAAGGGAGGTCGCACAGCTTGATGATCCTGTCGGTTCCACAAGCAAAGCATGGTTGAGGCCTAACGGTTTGGAAGTATCTCGAATGCGTATACCACTCGGTGTGATAGGTATAATTTATGAATCGCGGCCCAATGTAACGATAGATGCCGCCGGTCTTTGTCTAAAAGCCGGAAATGCGGTTGTTCTTCGAGGAGGATCAGAAGCCTTGAATTCGAACCAGGCTCTTGCCGGTATCATCGGCCAGGCACTTGTTGAATCCGGTCTCCCTGCAAAAGCCGTCCAGGTGATACCGATCAGGGACCGGGAAGCTGTCAAGGTTCTTTTGAATCAAGAGGAATCTATCGATTTAATTATTCCACGTGGCGGGGAGGGTTTGATCCGCTTTGTGGTGGAAAATTCGACCATACCTGTGTTGAAACATTACAAAGGTGTATGCCATGTATTTATAGACGACGGGGCGGATCTGAAAATGGCACAAAAAATCTGTTTAAATGCCAAGGTGCAGCGCCCTGGCGTATGCAATTCCATGGAAACAATGCTTGTGCATCAGTCAATATCGCAGGAATTTCTACCGCAAATGGCAGAGCGCTTTATAAAGGCCGGCGTTGAAATCAGGGGGTGTCCTGAAACATGTAAAATCTTGCCGGATGCCCATAAAGCAAGGGAATCGGACTGGCCGGAGGAATATCTCGAACTTATTCTGGCCGTAAAGGTGGTTAAAGATATGGATCAGGCCATATCGCATATAACAAGGTACAGTTCCAGCCATACTGAAGCCATTGTGACAAGTGACTATAATAGGGCCAGGCGCTTTGTGCGCGAAGTCGATTCTTCAGTTGTTCTGGTGAATGCTTCCACACGTTTTAACGATGGCGGGGAGCTGGGGCTGGGCGCTGAGATCGGCATAAGTACTTCCAAGCTGCATGCTTTCGGCCCCATGGGGGTAGAAGAACTTACCACAACCAAGTTTGTTGTGTTTGGGGAAGGGCAGGTAAGAGAGTAGCACGAATCTCTCATGAAAATTTATCCGGATTTGTAAAAATATCAAAGAGGTTTAAAAATATAGCTTATTTAACCCGGCAAATGCTGTTACTTGCAAAAACACAATGCGAAGTAAATTTTAAGATAAATTCTTCACCAAAGGCGAGGCCGAGCGACACAAGAACTGAGTTATCAGGGCCTTGAAGTAGACGACTACGGCCTCGATGCCTTGTTCCTGAGTCGCTCAGACTCGTGAGAAATTAGGAGCGCCGGAAAAGCGGGGAATTTTTGAAACGCATAGGAATTTTTGGCGGTACGTTTAACCCGATTCACTTAGGGCATATTCATGTTGTTCGGGAAGTCAAAGAAGGATTTGGGCTAAATAAGATCTTTCTTGTTCCATCAGCCCTGCCGCCGCACAAGGAACCGAGTGATGTGGTGAATGCAAGAGACCGCATCGAAATGATAAGCCTTGCTTTTTCAAACTGGTCGGATTTTGAGGTTTCCGATGTTGAACTGAAACGTTTGGGGCCATCATATACCATAGACACTGTTCGCCATTTTAAGTCTGTTCTTCCCAAAGATATCACGCTTTATCTCATTCTCGGTATGGACGCCTTTTTAGAAATAGACACCTGGAAGTCTTACATGGATCTTTTCCTACTTGTTCCTTTTATTGTTATGGCACGAACCGGTACAATGGATGACGGCACTGTTTTAAAATGGAAAAACGTTGATGATTATATAAAATCCAAGGTATCAGACGGTTACCAATTTTCGGCTTCACGATCATGCTATATTCATGATGAAAAGCAGCCGGTTTTTATCTTTAATGTAACCCCTGTTGACATTTCATCAACAAAAATCCGAAAACTTGTCAAAAATGGGAGCAGTATACAATTCATGGTACCTGAGACCGTTGAAGAATTGATAAAAAGCAAAGGACTCTATTTATGACCAATAAGCCTGATCCTTCTCTGGATCCTTCCCTTGATCTTTATGTTCAAGCCGCTTTGGGAAAAAAAACAATAGGTCTTGTGGTCCTTGATGTCCGGGAATTAACTTCTATTGCCGATGTTTTTATAATCTGTAGCGGGCGTTCCAACCGCCAAGTTTCAGCAATTGCGGAATATATTCAAGTAGATCTCAAGAAGCACGGCATAAAGCCGTTGAGTGTGGAAGGCAAAAAAGAAGGGCACTGGGTTTTGATAGACTATGGTCATGTGATCATTCATATTTTTTATGAACCCGTGCGAAACTTTTATGACCTTGAAGGTCTATGGATAGATGCCAAAAAGATACAGACCGAGAGTCTAATCAAACACATGGCCACGATTTAACTTGTCTAAATTCATGATTCCTGAATCAAGCATATTATAAAAGTATAGATACCAAAGCCTTCAATTTTTTTCAGGACAGCCTGGGTCACATGTAAAGATCCGCCCTTGTAAGAGGCAGACCGGAGGCTCCCTTGGCTGAATGTTTGGTCGCAACAATCTGGCAGATATGCATTGACCCATCTGCAAGCCCTGTGGAGGCTCCCGCCAGATAAAGCGCCCACATACGAAATTTTTCCATGCCCACGAAATTGGTCGCTTCTTCCTTGCGGGCCATGAGCCTTCGGTACCAGTGGCGGGTCGTAAGGGCGTAATGTTCGCGCCAGGCCTCGACATCATGCACCTCGAAACCGCAGATTTCAAGCAGATCAATAGTGTGTCCCACATTATCCAGTTCACTTCCTGGAAAGATATATTTTAAGAGCAGGCGGCGTTCTGGTCTAATCCTGCGGGCTGCCCTACGGGTGGGTTTTGCGTGGCGGGAGAGACCGTGGTTTAAGAGTATGCCCCGATCCCGCAGCAGGGCATTGATTTTCTTGAAATATCTCGTCATGTTGGCAATTCCGATATGCTCGAACATTCCGACGCTTGCGATTTTATCATACGTGTCTTCAAGGGTTGAGTAATCCCGGAGCTCGACGGTTACACGGTCCTCAAGACCGAGTTTTTTTATCTTTTCCATGGCATAGTCGACCTGTTTTTGAGACAATGTGACACCATGCGCCCTGACACCATAGTTCCGGGCAGCATGGCAGATAAGCCTCCCCCAGCCGCAGCCGATATCGAGCAGTTTTTCATCGGGCTTCAGACGCAGTTTTCTGCAGATCATCTCGAGTTTGTCATGCTGGGCTTGGTCCAGGGAATTATCCTGATGAGTGAAATAACCGCAGGAATATTGCATTTCAGATCCTAGAAACAGCGCATAGAAATCATTGCTGATATCGTAATGAAATTGAATGAATTCTTTGTTATCCCTTCGTGATTCCCTGCGGCCCACTTCGTCGTCCTAGTATTCATGTTGAGTGGTTACTTTCCCGGCAGGGGTTAACAGGAGCGGAAGGACCTGCCTGAACAGGAAGAACTTGTTTAACTTTTTAAACTTCTCTTTTGGACGTTTTTCGCGAGCAGCCGCAATGAACTCAATCAGGTCACCGTGGAGGCTAATATGGCCTTTTACATAATGAAGGAGCAGGTTCTCGTAAGTAGGCCTTCGCAGGAGTGCTCCGATTACTCCCGGGCCGTTAATGGCTATAAAAAAATCGGTGTCGATATTCCTGCCCAGTGGAATCATCGATCCGTCCCAGAGGCGGATGGAAAAACGGGCATTGATCAACTCTCCGATATGCTCGAAAAGCCTACGTGCGGCGGCCAGTCTGTTTTGGTCTGAAAAAA
>DAOVAE010000122.1 GCA_030671225.1 Desulfobacteraceae bacterium | reverse complement strand
ATAAATACATATCAATAAAACCAATGACGGTCAATCTAAAACCCTTTGGAGACCTTTGGTAATTTATAACCGTTCTGGGTTAAATCTATTATGCAATCTTCCATCAACCTTGAACCGGGAACCTTTGAATCTTTGAACGCTTATGGCAATTTTAATCTTGGAGATTTAAAAAAAATATGAAAATTAAAAAATTAAATTTAAGACTATTTTCCTTCTTTGCCATGGTTTTGACTTTTGTCGTTCCCGCCTTTTCAGCAGCCCAGGAACATGTTGAAATTTTTACACTCGAACAGACTATCGAGAAAGCTATGAAGGCCAACCTTCCCCTTAAAATTTCCAGAGAAGAAATCAAGGCGGCCGAGGCTGCAAAAAAAGTCCAGCGCACCAATTTTTTCCCCACATTTAGCGCAAAATATCAGTATAATAGAAAGGACGAGGGTATGAATATCGGCGATTTTGCAACAGGTGCGAAGGATGAATACTCCTTTGTTTCCTCTGTCACCCAACCCATATTTGCCGGGTTCTCTATACTGAGACAGTATGATATTGCAAAGCTCGGTCTTGATGCAGCAGAAATTAAAGAAAAACTTATGCATCAGGATATTATTTTAGAGGCGAAAACTGTCTATTTTACGTTGTTAAAGGCACAGAAGCTGCGTAAAATTGCGGAAGAGACCGTCGTCCAGATCGATGCCCAAAAAAGTGTGGCCGAAAATTTTTATCAGGTGGGCATGTCCCCGTTAAATGATCTATTGCAGGCACAGGTTGAATTGGCCAACGCAAAACAGGAACTCATTATTGAAAAAAATAATATGGAAAATGCTGAGTCGGATTTCAATACCCTGCTTCGCAGACCAATTAACACCCCCGTTGCAGTAGAAGACATTCTTGATTATTCTCCTTTTGAAAAAGATCTTGATTACTGCCTGGCCGAGGCTGATAAAAATCGTTTGGAAATCAAGATTGCCGATTTAGACGTCGAGATAGCGGAAAAGGAATTACAACTCGCAAAAAAAGATTATTATCCTTCAATAAATCTGGAGGGCAATTATTTCAGAGAAGGGACGGAATGGGATGTGGATGGCGGCGAAGGTATATTTGATCCAAGTGGGTGGAATATTTTAGCCGTCGCAAAATGGAATTTCTTTGAATGGGGCCGAACTTCCTATGGAACAAATGAAAAAATGTCACGCTTGTCTCAAACACAATTTCGAAAAGAAGAAATTCTTGATAATATACAACAAGAGCTAAAAAAGGCATACCTTAGAACACAAGAAGCAGAAAAGGCTATCATTACTGTAAAAAAAGCCATCGAACAGGCAAAGGAAAATTTCAGAATCAACCAAGAACGTTACAAAGAACAGATGGCGACCTCCACCGATGTCCTGGACGCCCAAACACTTCTTTCCAAAACCATGACAAATTATTACAATGCATTATATGCATATAAAATTTCAAAGGCTGCTTTGTATCGTGCAATGGGCCGGGAAATTGTTGAATGATTGACGGTCAGAATAAAAGCTCAATAATCCGGATGTTCCATGTTCACAAGAATTACGGCGCCAAGAAAGCTCTCGTCAACATCACTCTTGATATTCCAAAAAACGAACTCCTTTTTATCAGCGGCCCAAGCGGAGCAGGCAAAACCACTCTGCTTAAGCTTCTATATTTTGGAGAAAAAGTATCCGAAGGTCAGGTATTGATCGAGGGAATAAATCTGTCGAGGATTTCTCATAAACGGATACCGCTTCTAAGACGAAAGTACGGGATAATATTTCAGGATTACAAACTAATAGCCACGAAAACCGTATTTGATAATGTCGCCATTGTCCTTGAAGCAACAGGTAAAAAACGACGCTTTATCGAAAAGAAGGTAAAAAGCATATTAAGAACAGTTGATATGGAGGAGAGTCTCCATTCCTTTCCCCCGAGTCTATCAGGCGGCGAACAGCAAAGAATAGCGGTTGCCAGAGCCGTTGTCGGTGACCCAAAGATAATACTCGCAGATGAACCAACCGGCAATCTGGACGAAGCTTCCGCCGATATCATCCTTGATCTTCTTAAAAGGTTCCATACCCGTGGCGCCACTGTTATCATTGCAACCCATGACAAGGAGCTCATCCGCAAAACGGGTGGCAGGGTAATCCATCTTAATCAGGGTTATATGCAAAAAACAACCAATGTTTGAAAGTTGTTCCGATGATTCTCAAATATAAACGGGCCATACAGGATATCCTGGACCACAGATTCTTAAACATAGTAACTATCATTACTATTGCCATCTCCATCCTTATTGTCAGCGCTTTTGCTCTTTTTTTTGTAAACGCCAATGAAATAATCAATTCCTGGAAAAAAGGGATAAGGATCATGGCCTATCTGAAACCGGATGCCCCTGAAATAAAGATTCCGGAACTGAAACAGAAAATTCAGCACATTGGTGGAATCCAGGACGTCAGGTTCATTTCAAAAAATGAGGCCTTTCAACAGCTTAAAAAACAGATGAGACGGCAGTCTTCTTTGTTCGAAAATCTAAAGGAAAACCCGCTTCCGGATGCTTTTGAAATCCGCCTTATAGCATCTTTCCAAAACCAGGAAAAAGTTGAGATGCTTGCCACAAGACTCGAATCGCTTCCCCAGATTGATGAGGTTGAGTACGGCCAGAGATGGCTTGGGCGATTCACGAATTTTTTTAATCTTTTCAGATTAACAGGATATGCAATGGGCGGTCTTTTCTTTATGGCCGCCTTGTTAATCGTTGCCAATACAATTCGCTTGGTACTCTATTCAAGACGCGAAGAAATCGAAATCATGCGTCTGGTCGGTGCTACCGATAGTTTCATCAAAGCTCCTTTCTACATCCAGGGTCTTATCCAGGGAGCATTTGGCGGAATTATCGGCCTGGCCGCATTATTTGTCACTTTTATGTTCATATCGTTAAGTGTGAAGCAGGGTTTATCTCCCGGTCTGTTTACTATCAGGTTTCTCTCCCCGGGCGCTTTCTGTGGAATAATACTTGGCAGCACATTTGTAGGATGGATAGGGTGTTATCTTTCTTTAAAACAATTTTTAAAATAATAATATTTACTGCCGCGGGTATTATTTTTGTGTTGCGGCCTGCTGAAATTTTTGGCGCTAAATCCCATGAAATTGGGATCATCACTGCAAATAAGCTTAACGTACGGCCTGCACCGACAATAAGAAATACCCCTTTGAAATTAATCAAAAAAGGCGCAAAGGTTAGAATTCTCGAACACCTCAACGGGTGGTTAAAAATTAGTCACCAGGGCAGGGTTGGTTATATTCGAAATTTAAAACAATATGTGCGCATTATATCCATATATCCCACAACGAAAAAGAAAAAAACCGGGGATAACGACAGCGATATTGAACGGTTCAGGAAAAAAACTGAAGATATCAACCGAAAGATAGAAAAAGGCAGGCATAGAGTTCTTACGTTCACAAGAGAGGAGGCCGCCATAGTTAGCAGCCTGAACCATATCGATCTGGCGCTTAACAAGGCAAGAAAACGTGTCTCGGCTCTCAAATTCGAACTTGCCGCCCTCAGAGATAAAACAATCGAAACAACCAGAGCATCCAAAAGCCTCAAAAAGAGGATTAAAGCCGATGAAGACTATATATTCAAACGCCTGGTGGCGCTTTATAAAATGAACTGGCTGGGCAGAATATATGTTCTGGCTTCAGCTAAATCCATGTATGAACTTTTTAAACGCAAAAAGTCCATGGAAACTATTTTAGCTTATGACGAAAAGATCCGGCAGAACCTTCTGGACAACAATGCAAAGCTCCGGCAACTTCTGGTCAGGCTGAATTCCCAAAAAACGGAAAAGCTCTCTCTTGAAGCAGATTTAAAAAAACAGATTGCGGTTATGTCCGATGAAAGAGCAAAACGTTCAATGCTCCTTGCCAACATCCGCAACAAAAAATCGCTGGAACTGGCGGCTCTTGAATCCCTGGGGCAGGCAGCAGCCAATCTGAATCAGGCAATTAAATCTCTAAGTTTAGAAACCGGTCCACTAAAACAGAAAAAAAATGTTTCGCCAAAAAGCTTTTCTTCACTAAAAGGATTGCTTAATATGCCTGTTAAAGGTAAAATAGTGCTTTCTTTCGGCCCGCATAAAAACACAAAACTCAACGTAGTAAATTTCCAGAGCGGTATCGAAATAAAAGCAGACAGAGGCGAACCAATCCGCGCTGTTTTTTATGGGCAGATACTTTATGCCAGCTGGTTCAAGGGTTACGGCAACATGATAATCATTGACCATGGGGATAATTATTATACCGTTTATGCCCATGCTGAAGAACTTTTTGCGTCAAAAGGAGATACCATAGATATGGGAGATGTTGTTGCCACA
>DAOVAE010000039.1 GCA_030671225.1 Desulfobacteraceae bacterium | reverse complement strand
GGCGATACCGCCGCCCACACCGAAGCCCCAGAGGATCCCGGCGTAAGAGTGGGCCGTACCGGCTATAAGTAAACCAAGACCCATGAATACGGCTCCGATTGTTCCGGCGACAGAAGGACCGTATTTGTCCTGGATCTTCCCACCGGGAATCATGAGCAGTGCGAAAATTAAGATACACAAAGACTGGGGGGTAGAATCAGGCTCGGCTGTGAGGGCACCGGCCCAGCCGTGGGCTTTCATATAGGCGTCATTGGTTAAGTACTTGAGCCAGACCGACCAGGCGTACAGACATCCAAGGCATAAATTGATGGTCGTTCCTGCTAAAATTACGGCCCATGCTCTTCCGGGAAGAACATCTACCGGTTGGTTAAACCCTTTGGCATACTTTGGCATTAGTAAACCTCCTTAAGTTTGAAAATATTGTGGTTTAGTACCGGAGTATGGGGCCTTGCAGTATCAAACCATCCTCAAAATCTCCGGTTGCAATAGACCATAGCCAATGGAAGAAAGGAATTGGTACTGATCATGCGGCGGTTCAGTACGATCCGGTTCTTACTCCTTTTCCATAGCAGATCTGTACCATCACCTCCTTTCTATTAGAGGTTAAAAAACGCCGCATTCTATTGCACTTTGGCAGTTATAAACAAAATGTTAAGCTTTACCCTGACCCCTGATCCCCAAACCCTGTGACCTGTTACCTAATTTTAGTTTGCAGGTTCAGGATAAGTTTTTATTCCACGGCTAAAGATTTCAAATGCAATTTCAAGAGTCGATTTCAAGAAATCCTTTTGGCTGTCGATCAACCTTTTACTTTCTTCCCAGAGAACAACACCTGCAAACAAAGCCCAAACAATGTCGGCCAGCGCCACCGGATGCCTGTCAATAAAATCTCCTTTTTTTATTCCTTCTTCAAATATTTTGGCCATCGAACTGAATGAACTTCGGGACAATTCTTTAATATCTGAAAGTAAAGGTGACGATAAATTTTTTAGTGTTTCACTTGACTGAAGATGGAACATGTTAATAAGTACGATGGGATCAAACTCATACACTTCATACAGGGCTTCTTTCAAAGCCTTTATTTTTTGTTCAGGTTCTTGAAACTTTTCGGCATGCACTTGTTCCAGCCTGATATTCATATAATGGAGAATTCTTAGGGAAAGCGAGGCAAACAATTCTTCTTTGTTCTTGAAATAAAGATAAATAGTGCCGGGGCTAAGCTCTGCTTCCTTGGCAATATCTTCCATGGTCGCTTTGTTGAAGCTTTTATCAGAAAAAACCCTCTTTGCTGCAACCATTATCTGTTGTCGCCTTATTTCTTTTTCTCGTTCTTTCCTCTCTTTTATTCCCATACTATACTGAACCATATTTATTTAATTGACTACTATATAATTGATGCTTTTTATTTAGTCAAGCAAATATATACATTTTTTTTAAGCTCGAGTGTTAGTTTTTTAAAATCCACAATATATACTGTTGTTACTTACTGATATTATAGGTAAATATGATTCGTACATTTTTAGGAAAAATGTCTGATATTCATAATGGAATAACAATTATCAGGCTCTTTACACAACATATTGTATTTTTCAATAGTAACTACGCTATATAAAGTATAATATAAATGGAGATACAAGTTTATAAAAAACTATAATTAGAGGCCGGTTAAGGTTACTTAATAGTAACTATCTTTAATTATATCTGAAGCAAGGATATTTTCAAAAAGCTAAAGTGTTGCCTTTATTTCAGGATTTTTTCTAAACAGGGATTCTGGATGAGAGCATCAAAGGTTGCTTTGCGATCTTTAAGTTCAATTAAATTTGTGAAGGAAAATTTCAGAATATAGGTGGTACCTTCGAAATTATCTGGAGGAATCAGTTTTGTTTGGTTTCCGAGCTTAAGTTTTTTTAATTGTTTTTCAAACTCTTTTTCAGCTGTTGTTATAACGGGAAAACGCCGCTGTTTCAAATAAATTCTTATCTTTCGAATCCTTTGATTTCTATCAAGATCTTCATTAGTTAATATCTCTTGCAAGACATTATTTTCAAGCACTTTTAGGGTGGAAATATCTTCGCGAAGCGAAATCTCTTTAACCAAGGTTAATATTTCCCTTTGTTTATTCAGACTTAATTTAAGTATTTCAAAAAGTTTTGCAAAACTTTCTCCAGCTTCCTGTTTCAACCTTCCGAGTTCCAAAGCTATTACCAGAGATATAGTATTGGAAAGTATGCCCCTTTGAACAGACTTGGGAAGATGACAGATTTCTTTAATTTTTTTTATAATGGATTGATTATCCGGTAAACCCATAGCCGACAGTTCTTTGGTAAGAATGTTAAAATCTTTGAAAAATCCGGAAAGCATGTTAATAGATCTTGACTGTTCGATAAGGTTGAGAGGTCTTTGAAGAGAGTTGTCAGTGATTGCATACTTTATACATTCAAGCCTTTGTGTATCAGAGTATAGTATCCTGGCTTCAACACCAGCCCAGCCCAGCCTTCGGCAGGCTTCAATTCTGCGAAAACCGCATACAACTGTATATCCTGAATCTTTTTCTATTAATAAAGGAAGGTTTAATAACCCTACATTATTAATAGAGTCCATCAGATTATCGATGTTTTTTTGGGTTGTGATGCGAAAGGATTCGTCCCCGAAATCGATCCGGGACAGCTTTACGGTCTTTTGTTTAAAGCGCATGACTTGCGGCTGTAAGTTGATTCAAGGCTTCCAAATATTTATCGCGTGTATTTGTAATAATATATTTTGGGAGTCGAGGCCCGGGCGGCTTTTTGTTCCAATTTATGGAAATCAGATAATCTCTGACATATTGCTTATCAAAACTCTTTTGTACACCACCCGGCTTATACGACTCTCCTGGCCAGAACCTGGATGAATCCGGGGTCAGCACTTCATCGATAAGGATGAGGTTGTTTTCGAAAAGGCCAAATTCAAATTTTGTATCCGCAATAATTATGCCCCGCTCATTAGCCAGCTCGGCACCCTTTTTGTAAATGGCAAGACTGATTGTTCTGACATTGTCTGCAAGAGTTTCTCCGATTTTAGTTACAACCGTATCGAAATCTATGTTGACGTCATGAAAGCCTAACTCTTCCTTGGTTGAAGGTGTAAAGAGAGGTTCGGGTAATTTGTCGGATTCTTTTAGACCTTTAGGTAGTTTTATTCCGCATATGCTTCCTGTTTCCTGGTAATCTTTCCAGCCTGATCCGGAAATATATCCTCTGACAACACATTCAACCGGAAGCGGTTCCGCTTTTTTAACCAGCATGCTCCGGTGGCGCAGGATTTCAGTGTAGGGTTTGCAAATATCCGGGAAGTTGTCAACGTCGCTGGAAATCACATGGTGAGGTAATAAAGACTTCATTATTTCAAACCAGAAAAGGGAAATCTGTGTTAAAATTTTCCCCTTTCCTGGAACAGGATCAGGCATTATAACGTCAAATGCAGAAATTCGATCTGTAGCCACCATTAAAAGCCTGTCACCAAGATCGTATATATCCCGTACTTTTCCCCTTTTAATTAGATCCAATTTTTTAAAATCGGTCTCAATTACAGTCTGTTCCATGATATTTTCTCTTTTGGCATTTATCATTGAGGGTTTCGTAAAAAACAGAATTCATCACGTTTTAGGTTTTAAGATTTAGGTTTTAGGCAATTAAATTTAATTGTTTTAACAGATACTTAAAATTTAATACCTAAAACTTAAAACGTCCGTAAAAAGTCGTATTTTTGACTTTTTACGAGAGTATCATCACTCATCAATCTTCAATTTTCACTACTGTTCCCTGAAAGCTTTGATATATTTTTTTAAAACCTCTAGTTCCGTTTCGTCTGTTTCAGTGAACTCAATCCCGGCTTCAAATCTTTCTTCTTCACCTGCTATAGAAAAAACGATCCTCCCTTTGATATTGATCAAATCGTCTACCAGACCTATCGCCAACTCCACTGTATATTTTGGGTCGATCGGGACATGAGTTTCCAGAAGAATTCCGCCTTCACTTACATTCAAAGTCCTTCCCATTCCCTGTGTTACAGTCTGATTAGTTTCATCAATACAATTATACGATATAAGATTAAGGGCTTCGATTCTTGGATGTTGTCTTCTATCTTTTTCATTCATAGTTTTCACCCAGTATAGATGAGTTCGTAAAAGGCGAATTCATCACGTTTTAGGTTATAAGTTTTAGGCGTTAGGTTATTTTTTCCCGCCTTCGCCTTTCTGAAAGTTACAGGCAACCATGGAGGTTGCTGATATACAGTTTGCAAGGTGTTCCATAAAGTTTTTAAAAGTGGACGAAAGCTGATTATATTCTTGCTCCATAATGTCAGGATTTATCTCGCTTATCTTAAGATCCTTTGATCCGAAAACCGAAGCGGAATACGGTTCTTGTCCCATATCAAGAAACGGTACATGTCCGAAGTAATCTCCCGGATAAAGATTCGACAGCGGCACATAACCAGTTTCCGTCTGCCGGACAATATGAGCTTCGCCTTCTGTGATTGTGAATAAACTTTCCACAATCTCACCCTGTGTAATCACCGTTTTTTTGTCATTTATAAATTCTTCTATTTTAATGTTGTTCAACTTTATATCAACAGCAATGTTGGTCACCTGTTTTAACCTTCTGTCGAGACTGATTGCAAGGCTTCTGAATTGATTTGACATTCGCAAGAAATCGACTGAAAGGCGCCTGGCATCGAGAACACCCAGCTGAACATTTTTCACTGCAACGATCGCAGCGCTGCGAACGCTTCCCTCCAATAATAAAAATGAAGCTATACTCCCGATAAATGCCCCTTCACCAATTCTGAGTATTTTCAAAGGACCCTGGGGGGTTTCTCTGATAATTTCTGCGATCCCTTCCAGTATGACCCATAACCAACCGCCATGTTTTCCTTCCATCACAATTTTGTTGCCGGCATAAGCTTCTTCTTCATCAACCACATATGTGTAATCGATAAGCGGCCCCTTGAGAATGGGCAGCGTTGATTCTTTGTCCGATGGATCTGATGGCTTTTTTGCAAATGTTACCGGTCCCAATTGTTCAATCTGGCCGTCATCCAGCATTCTTAAACAATCAAGAATAATCTGCATACGGTTCTTTTTAATTATATTATTAACGGCAACCCTTTCTTCACTGAATTCAAATTCACCATCAAGCCATCCAAATAGTGAGTTGACAGCATCAATACCTGCCAATGATCCTATAGAAGCATTAACGGGGTTACCGTTGATAAAATATATTAAACCTGGATCCTGAGCGTATTTGCTCGTAATGCGCAAAACGCCTGTACTGGTGTTTGAGCCCAGGATCTGCAAAATATCCCCCAAACTCAAAAAATTAAGATTGCCGGTAAGATCAAAATTACTCATGGATCTTTTATCCTGATTTAATTTGTTTTTTAAATGACAATAATGTTAACTTCAGGCATTCCTTTAAGGTTGCACCAACACCTTCACCCGTAATAGCACTGGCTGGAAAAGAAGGCACTTTGAGCTGTCTGTTTAAATCCCTTTCCATCTGCTCGACAGACATCACAGGAACATCCTGCCCTGCAAGGTCCCTTTTGTTGTGCTGCATAACAAGCGGAATTTTAAAAATGCTGATGCCATACTCTTTCAAATTATGCTGCAGGTCCTTTAGGGACAGCATGTTTTTTTCGCGTCTGACCGCCAGTGAATCTGAAACAAAAATAACCCCGTCAACGCCCTTTAAAACCAATTTTCTGGTAGATCTGTATTGCACCTGGCCGGGAACAGTATAAACTTGGACCTTGATATCAAAGTCTTTTATTGTGCCAAGCCCCATAGGAAGAAAATCGAAAAATAGAGTCCGATCACCCTCGGTGTCAACCGAGATCATCTCGCCGATAACCTGTTTCTTATAGGCCTTGAAAATATACTCCATATTAGTTGTTTTGCCACATCTTCCAGGTCCGTAATATACAATTTTACACTCTATTTCCCTTTTTTTTAATTTAAAAATAGCCATATATATTCAGCCTCAAGTCAATAGATTCAGGTATGTGCGAGTTTGACACGGTTTATAATCGGATTGCCTGTATGTTACAATATTATAAATGGGTTAAAATAATACTATTTTACAAAAATTTCTCAAGTTATTCAAGGCCTTTCTTATTTTTATGATACTTTCAGACTAATTTAATTCAACCTCGATATCCACGCAGTAATCTCCCCGCCGGGGCCCTACTTTAATTTCTTTTACGGAGGTAACTATACCGGAAGCATTAAATAAAGCGACAGTAGAATAATATTGAATATCATTGAACACGTCGCCGGCTTTAAAATTTTCGATTAAATCTTTGTCCCTGCCGGGAAGAAGCAGGCTGACCACATTCCCTAACTGGAACCTTACCTTAAATTCAACCACCTGTCCCTCTTGAGGACCGCTGTCCATTGTTATTCCGATGGAGTTGATATCAAGAGTCTCATAATCTTCGATTTCAGGCACTTTAACCTGAACCCCATCAACTCCAACCATCTCCATCTCGGACTCTATATTATCTGCCGGTGTTTTTCTCCTTGGAAGCGTTTTTTCAATGCCCTCTTTGGTTAGAATACTTTCAAAAAAAACACGTAATTTATCCAATTGGTTCGTGGAAAAAATATCGTCTGAAAGCCATTGCTCATACTGAGCAACAGCTTCATTTACTGATGAAAGCGCCATATGGCACCTTAGCATACTCTTGGCAGCAACAACACGCAGAGAATCTTTTTTTAGCAGCTCATTAAATTCTAATATAGCTCTTTTAAACTGACCGAACTTCGCCAGGGCAATGGCACCGTCGAGTGCTTTTGCATCATCGTCCTTGTCCGGTGAAAATGAAAACATTTTTTTAATCAAGTCCTGAACCTTTGCAGAGACTTCAGGTTTTTTCGGTGCTTTTTCGATCTTTATTATATCCCCTTTCAAAGCGAGAATTTTTTTTGAGATGTTATCTATCAAGTTTTGCCTGCTCTTGATCTTTTCGTTGCTCTGGATAATTTCGGTTGCGTTATTATATTTTACCATTGCCTCATCTAATAATCCCTGGGAGTGATAAAGCTCTGCTTCCTGTAATAGTGTTTTAATCTTTCTTGCTATATTCATATGCACCATCAACTCTGATCAAACCTTTTCGCCTAAAATCTGCATTAGCTTTTTCGAAACAGATAAATTTGATATAATCGCAATTAGGCACTAAATTTTTATCCTGCTTAAATACTCCTTGTCAATAATAAGAAATAAATTTTTTCTTATAAATATATTGACATCAACCGGTTTTATGTTAACAAAATTAATAACCTTTTCTTTTGAAAACCCATATTTTTCTTTTAATCCATAAATAACGAAACCTTTGAAAAACGTTCAATATTGCCCGCCCAGTTAAATCTGTTTTTTTATTTAACCGGGGTCCAAGTTCAAGGAAGGCGATCCGCCACCTAACTTTGGCGGAGGCAAAAAGGGGCGTTTTGCAAAGGTCTCATAACAAAAGGAGATTAACATGGACAAAAAAGTTACTGTAGTCGGCGCCGGCAATGTGGGGGCAACTGCTGCTCAACGGCTGGCAGAAAAAGAGTTGTGCGATGTGGTCTTGATTGATATTATTGAAGGGGTCCCCCAGGGAAAAGCCCTCGATCTTGCCGAAGCTGCTCCGATTGAAAAGCATGATGCAGGACTCACAGGATCAAACGGTTATGCGGATTCAGCAAACTCAGATATCGTTATCATTACCGCTGGAATACCAAGAAAGCCAGGAATGAGCCGGGACGATCTTCTCAGCACCAATGCCGGGATTATGAAAGATGTTACCCGGCAGGTTGCAGAACTGTCTCCAGATGCTGTGATTATCATTGTCAGTAATCCACTTGATGCAATGTGCCATGTTGCTTATGAAGCCAGTGGTTTTCCCAAAAACAGGGTGCTGGGCATGGCCGGGGTGCTCGATTCAGCCCGGTTCAGGACTTTTATTGCCATGGAACTTAATGTTTCTGTTGAAAACACAACTGCATTTGTTCTGGGCGGGCACGGGGATACGATGGTGCCATTGCCTCGCTATTCAACTGTAGCCGGCATTCCTATCACAGAACTGCTTTCTAAAGAACGGATCGACGCCCTGGTAGATAGAACAGCCAACGGTGGAGCAGAAATTGTCGGATTATTAAAAACAGGTAGTGCCTTTTATGCACCGGCGTCGGCCGCGGTGGAAATGGCTGAATCTATTCTCAAAGACAAGAAGAAAATCCTGCCCTGTGCAGCC
>DAOVAE010000003.1 GCA_030671225.1 Desulfobacteraceae bacterium | reverse complement strand
CCCTATCATTGCCAGAATGTCAGGATCATTTTCCTGGTCCATGGAGAGTACTGTTGCAATAACTTGAGTTTCACATCGGTATTCTTTGGGGAAAAGCGGCCTGATGGGACGGTCTATGAGGCGGGCGGTCAGAGTCTCCTTTTCACTGGGCCTGCCGATTTCGCGTCTGAAATAATTCCCGGGTATTCGGCCCGCTGCATAACCCTTTTCCTGATATTCAACGGTAAGCGGCAAAAAATCTATCGTGCGTTCTTCTTGAGAAGATACGACTGCAACAAGTACAATGGTGTCTCCATATTGAACTACAACCGCACCGGATGCTTGTTTTGCGGTTTTGCCGGTTTCGATGCTCAGTGTTTTTCCACCGAGTTCAGTTTTGAGTAAAGTTTCCATATTTGTCTCCTAAAAGCCAAACAGCTTAAAACGTGTAATTGCATGCCAAATTCCATAATTCTTTTTGGGCTGGTCGTTAAATAGCAAAAGATCACGTTCAATTGCTGATTGCTTGATTAAAAATTAAGCCCTTATGCAAGTACGGTTCTATGAGGCTGTCTTTGCTTATACGAACAATACAGGCATGTGATAGCTTAGGCTATATTATACTGTCTTTTGGCCAAGAGATTGCATAAAATGTGCCCTCTATCTTCTCAGTCCCAGGGTTTCGATGATTACCCTGTATCGTTTTACATCTTTATTTTTTACGTAGTTTAAGAGCCTGCGCCGTCTGCCGACTAAAATCAACAAACCCCTTCTGGAATGATGGTCCTTTTTATGAACCTTTAAGTGATCTGTAAGATAAGAAATACGGTGTGTCAGGAGTCCGACCTGTACTTCTGGAGAACCTGTATCGTTTTCATGCAGCTTAAATCGATCGATCAACCCCTTTTTGTCTTTTGTTGTTAAAACCAATTTTTTTCGCCTCCTCTTGTTGAATTAAAGTTTTAGTAATAGTTCTTTGAAACAAATCGACTTCAAACGAGCTTCGGGTATGATTAAATTTTATGCTGAAAACTGTTTGACCCGCCTGCCACGAGTTTTTTCAGTAAAAATTTAATTATACCAGAAGCGGCAATATTTTCAAAAAGCTAAAGTGTTACAAGTTTTATTGTTCATGAAACATTCGGGTTAATTGTTGAACACACAACAATAACCATACTTATCATTTTCTTTTGTATATTTTAATACTGCAATAAGATCATTATTTGTATCAACGATTTTGATAAAGCCCCCCGGAATATCTGTATTTGTCGGCAGTAAATTCTTTGTTGTTATGATATTGCCGTGCATTATTTTTTCAGTCAAAATTTGGTCAGCAATAAACTCGGGCATATCCTGCAAAGCGTTAGACATACTTATTATCCTATCTGATATTTTCTCAGATATAGCCGGATCTTCTAGTTCTGATAATGTTACAGACTCTGTAATTGTAAATCCGCTGCTTTGGACCCGCCTTAATTCTTTAAGGTGACCGCCGCATCCGAGAGATGTGCCTATGTTTGCACAGAGTGTTCTGACATAGGTTCCCGCTGAGCAATATACCTTAAAACGTATCAGCGGCAGGTTGATTTCAAGTATTTCAATGTAAAAGATTGTGACACGCCTTGCCGGTTTCTTGACAGGCACGCCGCTGCGTGCAAGCTTGTAAAGGGGAGTCCCCTTATATTTCAGTGCCGAATAAGCCGGCGGAATTTGCTCAATCGTTCCTTCAAACCTCTTAAATACTGATCGAATCGTTATTTCAGGAAATACAACTTCATCGCACTTAGACGTAATGGTTCCTGTTGAATCCTGAGTGTCTGTTTCAATGCCCAGGTGAAGAACAGCCTCATATTTTTTTTTGCCGTTCAGGAAAAACCTGGCAAGCTTAGTTGCACGATTGATACAGCATACCAGAACACCGGTTGCAAAGGGATCAAGTGTACCGGCGTGCCCGACTTTTCCGGCTTTGAGCAATTTCTTTACACGGGCCACCACCTTGGCGGATGTTATACCTGCCTGCTTGTCAACAACTAAAATCCCGCTTAATTTGTGCTGCATATATCCGGATCACATTGTTTCAGTCAGTTTTAAAATTTGCAATTTTACATCAGAAAGCGTCGATTCAATACTGAATCCAGCAGCACTCGAGTGGCCTCCTCCTCCGAACGAAGCTGCAATTGCAGCCACATCAACCGTTCCATCGGAACGGAGACTGACATGAAACCTGTTACAATTTATTGATTTTTCTTTACCGTTCCAGTGTTGCTGTATAAGTGCCGCGACTTTGACATCCTCAATACGTTTTGCGTAGTTGATAAGGCCGTCTACATCTTCAGGTTGGGTGTGTGTTTCATTAAACATGTCTTGTGTAAGTGTCATAATTGACAGTTTGCCGTTATCTGAGATCTCAATGGAGTCAAGGGCCAGATTAAGAAGCTTGATTCGGCCCAGAGAATATGTTCCATATACGTGCTGAGCAATATTATATGGATCTACGCCCAGCTCCACCATTTCTTGACAGATTGCAAAAGCAGCCTTGTTTGTATTTGAAAAACGGAATGAACCTGTATCGGTCAAAATTCCCGTATATATTGAAGTGGCAATGGCTTTGTTAAAGGGGACAGCCATCTGTTTTATCAGACGGTATATGATTTCCGAGGTGGCACATGCTGAAGTATCTATGAGTTGAAAATTACCAAAGCGGGTATTGGTAACATGATGATCGATGTTGATAGTGATCGGTATCGTTTTTATGATTGAAACAGCATTTCCGATCCGTTGCAAATCGCTGCAATCAAGAATAATGGCAAGATCATAATTTTCGTTGTTAATATTCCGTACAACACGGTTAACCGAAGGCAAAAAACGATACACAGCCGGAATGGGACTTTCATTGTATAAAGTTATTTTTTTGTTCAACGAATCAAGACTGAGTCCCATGGCGACCAGGGACCCGATTGCATCGCCGTCCGGGTTAGTGTGAGTAGCAATAAAAATACGGCTACTATTTTTCAAATAACGTATTATTATGTCCATTATCTGCTTTTACAGTTTTGAGAACTTTATTTATATGTGATCCGTAGTCAAAAGATTCATCGTAACAAAATTTAATATCCGGCATGTAACGTAAACCTAGCTGGCGGGCAAGATTACGTTTTACATATCCCAGAGCACTTTTGAATCCTTCAGCTACCTCTTTCATGTTTTTTTTGTTACCGGATGTAACGAAGTATACCTTAGCAATTCTTAAATCTCTTGATACCTTTACATCTGTGATTGTAGCCGTTTCGAGACGAGGATCTTTAACTTTTTTCAGTAATATTTCCGATAGTGTTTTTTGTATATGGCCGCCGACTCTGTCAGATCGTACAAATGGTTTCATATGTTGATGATCTCCATCTCACTATTGATGATTTCGGCCAGGTTTAATTCGTCTGCCAGATTAAAAATCTTGTTTATTTTAGAGTCTATCACCTTTCGATTATTACCAACCAGTGCAAATCCAATCACTGCTCTTTGATGGATATCGTTTGATCCAACTTCCGCAACCGAAACATTAAAGTTGTTACTCAACTGGTTGATTATCGATTTTACAATCTTTCTTTTCCCTTTTAAGGAACGGCAGTCGTGCAACCTGAATGTGATAATTCCTAAACCTGCAACCATGACATTCTCACTTTGTTCGAGGAGTGCTTCGCACTCGTTATTTGTTATTTGTTAATCGAATCACTGACAACTAATAACTGATAATGGATAACAACACTTATTGTTCAAGTTCAGGCTTGATCTCTTCCAAATAATAGCATTCTATTATATCACCAATTTTGATGTCATTATATTTTTCAATACCGATCCCGCATTCATAACCGCTCTGGATTTCTTTAATGTCGTCTTTAAAATGCCGGAGGGAAGAAATCTTGCCGTCGTAACAGACAACCCAATCCCTAAGGACGCGTGCAAGCTGCCCCCGTTCTATTTTACCCTCGGTGACATAGCAACCTGCAATAGCCCCGACTTTGGGGACGTGGAACACTTCGCGGATTTCAGCTCTTCCCAGAATCCGTTCTTCAAAAGTAGACGACATCATACCGACTATGGCATCCTTTACGTCTTTTATAACATTATAAATGATATCATAAAAACGTATATCCACGTTCTCTTCATGGGCAAGCATCTGAATTTTGGAAGTGGGGCGGACGTTAAAGCCTATAATTATGGCGTCAGAGACGGTGGCAAGTGAGATGTCCGATTCGGTCAGAGTCCCGGTCGCTGAATGGATTACATTAATTCTGACTTCCTCGTTTGAAAGTTTTGTCAAAGCTTCTTCAAGTGCTTCGATAGAACCATGCACATCGGCCTTTATTATGAGATTAAGATCCTTAACTTTGCTTTTCTGCATCTGCTCATAAAGTTTTTCGAGACTTAATCTGCTGGTTTTTGCCAGTTCTTTAGATCGATGTTTCTGGATTCTATGTGCACTGACCTGCTTAGCGTTCTTTTCGTCTGCAAGCGAAATAAAGTCATCTCCGGCATTGGGCACACCGGAAAGACCGATTATTTCAACCGGTATTGAAGGGCCGGCTGACGTTACATGCATTCCCCTATCGTTCAGCAAGGCTCTTGTTTTGCCATAGTGTATGCCACAGACCACGGGATCATTAACCTTCAGTGTTCCATGCTTTATCAGAACCGTGGCAACAGCGCCTCTGCCTGAATCCAGCTTGGCTTCAACCACGTAGCCCATTGCAAGCCTATCCGGATTGGCTTTGAGTTCCAATATTTCGGTCTGAAGAAGTGCCATTTCAAGCAGCTCATCAATTCCCCGATTCTCCTTAGCCGAAACCTGGACAAAGATGGTATCGCCGCCCCAATCCTCAGGAACAAGCCCTGCATCAGCAAGCTCTCGCTGAACACGTTCAGGATCAGCATTTTGTTTGTCTATTTTATTAATTGCAACAATGATCGGAACTTTTGCCGCTTTGGAGTGGTTGATCGCCTCAATGGTTTGCGGCATTACACCATCATCAGCGGCAACAACCAGAATTACCAGGTCGGTAATCTTGGCACCACGGGCACGCATTTCAGTAAAAGCTTCGTGACCCGGGGTATCCAGAAAGATGATCTGGCCTTTGTCTGTGGAGACATGATAGGCGCCGATGTGTTGCGTGATTCCACCGGCTTCATTTTCTGTGACTTTGGTTTTTCGTATCACATCAAGAAGAGATGTTTTACCATGATCCACATGCCCCATTATAGTAACCACCGGGGGCCTTGTAATGAGCTTGTCAGGATCATCCTTTTCTACATGTAAAACAGTTTCTTCCTCAAAAGAGGCTTTTTCCAGTTCGTAATCGAATTCTGCGGCAACAAGAACGGCGGTGTCAAAGTCTAGTGTCTGATTAACAGTTGCCATAACACCTAAATCCATCAGCTTTTTAATCATTTCACCGGCTTTGATCCCCATACGTTTTGCCAGATCAGACAAGGCGATTGTGTCGTCGATTTTTATTCTACGTTTAATAGCTTTAGGTATAGTTATCAAAGGCTTTTGTTGCGAAACGGCTGCTTTGGTTTTAGCAATCTTGCGGCCTTTGCGACCCCGATGCCCCTTGGCATAAAGGTCTGCCCCTTCGACAACCTCTTTTTTCCTAAAGGAGATTTTCTTTTTGAAAAACTTTTTATCCCTTACAACTTCGTCAAGCTTTTTTACCCATTTCTTTTTCTTTTTACCTTTGGAGATTAAATCTTTTTGCAGGTCTATGCTTTCAGGGGCGACTTCCTCCGGCGTAGATATTTTTGCAACTTTTTTTATAGGTTTCTTAACCTGGTCTTTTACGATCTTGAGAGCTTTTTTCTCAGGAGGAGGCGTTACCGGCAGTTTTATAATCTTTGCCGGAGTATCTTTTTTAACCTTTTTGACTGCTGCTTTCGGTTTTAATTTCTTTAAAACAGCGGGTTTTTTACGTTTTGATACGGCCGGCTTTTTGATTTTATGTTTCTTTTTCGCAAGGACAGTTTGCTCAATACCTTTATCAGCTGCATCAACTTTTTCCGGAACGTCTTTCTTTTCAGCCTCTTTATCCTCAACAACCCTTTCAGAAACATCTTTCTTGAGTTGCTCTTCCGGTTCTTTTTTCGGAGGGAGTTCCCTTTCTTTAGGCTGTACCGGTTCAACATCCGTTTCTACACGAACAGGCTCTATGGACACTGGTTTTCTACGTCTTCGGATAATCGTAGACTTTATACGCGTTTCCTCGATCTCTTTTTCTTGTGTGCCGAGAAGATTCGTTTTGATTCTGGCTGTTACTTCATCGTCCAGAGAACTCATATGGCTTTTTACTTCAATATTCATATTCAGTAGCTTTTCGAGCAGCACTTTATTTGTCATGTTAAGATCCCTGGCAAGTTCATATATTCTGATCTTTGCCATCCATCCCCCTTATTAAAGTTTGAAGTTCGAAGTGCCCAAAGAGAGCTAAAATTAAGTTAGTGGTTTAAGCTCAATATTCCACTATTCCATTATTCCAACATTCTCCCGCAATCTTGCTGGATTGAGCGCAGTGTAGCTAAGGGCTCGTTCACAAATTATCAGTCATCTTTTGCAGCATTATCCTCTGATGAAGAATGGCCGGATGCATCCTCATCACTATCTATATTTTCTTTTAAGACCTCCTGAACATCCGAAACTGCTGAAATCTCGTCGTCTGTTTCATCATCCGGTAAAACTTTTTTAGACGTTTCATCGATTGCGCCTATGCTCGACATATAATTTGTCGCAATGTCAATGAGTTGGTTGGCTTTCCCTTCGGCAATACCTCTAATCCGGATTAGATCTTCTACGGAAGCATTGCTAAGTTCCTCGGCAGAAAAAAAGCCCTTTTCATACAATGCATCGGCCAGGCTAATTCCGATGCCCGGCAATGACACCAGAGAGTTGTAGCCGTCTTGCATGGCTTCACTGTATCGTGTCTCACTAATGACATCAAGATACCATTTGGTAAGTTTTGAGGCCAGACGAACATTCTGTCCTTTTTTACCTATGGCTATTGAAAGAAATTCGTCGGGAACAATGACTTCCATGGAATTATTCTCTTCATCAATAATAACTCTGGATATTTCGGCAGGTGCCAGTGCATTGCACACAAATTTTGCAGGATCAATATGCCAGGATATAATGTCTATTTTTTCACCCCTAAGTTCCTGAACAACATTCTGTACACGGCTCCCTTTCATTCCCACGCATGCACCAACCGGGTCTATATCAGAATCATTTGAGGCTACGGAAAATTTTGCCCGGATTCCTGGTTCACGGACTGCACCCATAATGGTAACGATACCTTCGCTGATTTCTGGAACTTCAGTTTTAAAAAGATTGATCAGAAATTCAGGATGAGTTCTTGAAAGAACAATCTGAGGGCCGCGTGTGTCATGAAGTACATCCATTATATATGCCCTGATACGATCGCCACGCCTATACGATTCCTTTGGAACCTGCTCTCTTGCAGGAAGGATGCCCTCTGTATGACCAAGATTGACAATAATGTCATTACGGTCAAAACGCTGGACAATTCCGTTTATGATTTCTCCTTTCCGGTCAATGAAACCGGAATAAACTGCATCTCTTTCCGCATCCTTCATTTTTTGGATAATAACCTGTTTGGCCGACTGTGCGGCTATGCGTCCAAAAGTGGCAGTATCCATTTTTGTGCCGAGGCTGTCGCCGATTTCGCATTCCGAATCCAACTTACGTCCCTCATCAAGGCTGATTTGGATGTCAGGCTCTGTAACTTCTTCAGTGACATCTTTAAACTGGAATACCTCGATCTCGCCGGTTGCGTCATTGTATTGAACTTCAATATCGACCTTGGTCCCAAACTTTTTTCTCGCAGCAGACCCCAAAGCCTCTTCAAGTGCCCTGATAAGAACCTGGCGATCGATGCCTTTGTCACGACTAACCTGTTCAATGACACGCTTTATATCTGTTATAAGCATAGGTTTTCTCCGTTATTCTAAAATACGCTAATATGTAAATTCGTGCTAATCGGCAAGTCGCGCCATGGTAATTTCCTGATAAGGAATAGCCACTGTTTTATCATCAACCGATAATTTTACTATTTCTTCTGATATGCCCATAAGGACACCTTTGAATTTTTGTTTACCATCGACAGGTTGAGCAGTTTTGATATTAACTCGGTTTCCTTTGAATCTTTCAAAGTCAAGCTTTTTCCCCAAAGGACGGTTCGGTCCCGGCGATGAGACTTCCAGGCTGTATGGCCCGGTATTTTCAAAATATACATCCAAAAGATCGCCAGATTGGCGGCTGATATGTACACAGTCATCCAGAGTAACCCCGCCGGGCCTGTCTATATAAAGGCGTAGTATCTTTCCGCCTGCTTCCCGTTGATACTCAAAGTGTACCAGCTCCATACCCTCGGCTTCACACAAAGGTTCTATTAAATCTTTTACCTGTGCAATAATTTTTTCTTTTTCCGCCCAAGACCAACTTTTATATTTTCTGACCTTACCTTTAGGCTTTGGCTTTTTAATATTTATTTTTTTTCTTTGATCTTTCAATGGTCTATTAACGCAATGCTTTGGCAAAAAGTCAAAAAACGACTTTTTACGAATGTTTTAAGACCTTTACAAAAAAAACAAAAACGGGCTTTCGCCCGTTTCTTTTCATACAGGTAGATCTTTTGGTGGATCGAGAGACTTTATCAATTCATGAAAATAACCATAAGAAAATAATTAACTCCAAACCACAAATCCATAGCCAAAATCTACGCTCAGATAACCTTTATAATGAAAAAGGCGAACTTATAATGGAGCGGGCAACGAGATTTGAACTCGCGACTCCAAGCTTGGGAAGCTTGTACTCTACCACTGAGTTATGCCCGCACATTAATTTGTATAAGATATTAAAAAAAACCCCCCTTGTCAATATCTTTCAATAATAAATTTGATGGTCTCGTAAAAAGGAAAAATACGATTTTTTAAGGACGTTTCAAGTTTTAGGTTTTAAGTTTTAAATATTCGTTATCAACAGTAAATGTTAGGATCTAAAAACCTAAAACGCGATAAATTCGATTTTTTGCGAGTTCGTCAATTTTAAATAGGATGGTAGAATTGGAGGTTAGCTGATAAGATCACGTATGCTTGCGAGTTCCATGCGGATTTCATCAAGTGTAATGGTTGAAGGTTTTTCTTCTTTTTCATCAGGTTTTGTTTTCAAATGTTGCTTTGCACCCTGAATTGTAAATTTCTTTTCATACAAAAGATGCTTGATCCTTAAAATAAGTTCAACATCACTTTTTCTATACATCCTCTGGCCTGAAGGGGATCTTTTGGGTTTGATCTTTTTAAACTCAGCTTCCCAGAACCTTAGAACATATGCAGGGACTCCGACAATTGCACTTACTTCTCCAACCTTGAAGTAAAGCTTATCCGGCAATTCTTTCTGGTAATATGTATTGTTTTGCATTTTTAATATAACTTAGTGCTCTAATTCGGAAATTCGATTACGTATTTTTATCAAGGCAACTATCCCGTATAAGCTGAAGTCCAAAAGTTTGAAGTTTGAAGTTTGAAGTG
This sequence comes from Desulfobacteraceae bacterium, assembly GCA_030671225.1. Classification (GTDB taxonomy): domain Bacteria; phylum Desulfobacterota; class Desulfobacteria; order Desulfobacterales; family UBA11574; genus DAOVAE01. Next base: position 8,193 of record DAOVAE010000003.1, on the reverse strand, counting down.
CCTAAAGTGAGCTAAAGTTGAGGAACGCGCTTTCAGCGCGATCAATTATAATTAAAATTAATAGAATACCTTAACTTTAGGCACTTTAGTTCACTTTAGGCACTTTACACTTTTGCATACATAGAATGAATAACCAAGTTATAAATACGGTATCGTATTATAATTGGATAATTTATTACGAGACGTTTATTCAGCCGGCAGGGTTGCGTCAAACTTTTTCAGAAGCCTTTCCGTAATGCTTTTATGAATTCGATTTACCCTGTTAACATCCAGGGTTTCACCGGAAGATCTGTAAATTATTCTTAATGAGATACTTTTCCTCCCTGCAGGAATCGGATAACCTTTAAAAACATCAAACAGCTGTAAGTCTTCCACCAGCACTTCATTTAAATCTTTAATGCTTTGCAGGGTATTATAAGCTTCAATATCCTTATCAACAATCAGTGTAACATCCCTTGATGTGGCCGGAAACTTCGGAATTGGTGATGCAATTTTCGTATCCGGTATGTTTTCTATAAGCATATCAAAATTGAATTCAAAAATAAAGGCTGTTTGTTTTAAATCATAATTGCTAAGCACTTTAGGATGTAATTCTCCGACAAGTCCTATGGATTTGTCTTCAATAAAAACCTGGGCTGTAAATCCGGGCTTGGTGTAAAAACAGGATGCCGGCGGCATGTTGGTAAACGTGGCATTCATGATACCCAGATTCCGTAAAAGTTCTTCAACAACGCCTTTTAGGTCATAAAAATCACAATTGACCTCCTTGGAAAACCAAACCGCATTGACTCTTGCCCCTGTCCAGAGGCCTGACAGCATTTCAACCTCATCAGGTTGACTGTCCTCTTGGCCGGTGTTAAAAAAGACGTTGCCTATCTCAAACAGTTTAAGATTTCTGTTTTGCACCGACATGTTGTACTTCATTGTTTCAAGAAGGCCGGGTATCAGAGATGTTCGCATTACGGACTGGTCTTCAGAAAGAGGATTTAATATGTCTACCATTTGCCTTTTGGGGTCATACGGATCGAGTTCGAGACGATCACATGATAATTTACTGATAAAACTATAATTTATTGCCTCGTTAAACCCCAGACCGGTCATCAGGCGTTTGATGTGATTTCTTGACTCGATCTTTTTTGAAGGATGTCTGACTTCGACCGGTATCAGCGGGAAGGTTGTTTCGATATTGTTATAACCGAATAGACGAGCAATCTCTTCGGCAAGGTCTTCAAACCTACTTATGTCGACTCTAAAGGAAGGTGGAAAAACCTGGAGTTTTTCATCGTTAATTTTCGCAATTTCAAATTCAATCGATTTTAAATAGTTTTCAATGTCATTCGCATCAAGACGGATACCTAGCCGGCGATTTAACGCCTTGACACTAAGATTGATTGTCTTGTCTGGAACCGGGTTTGGATATTCATCTATTATACCCTTAACAATATTACCTCCGCTGATTTGGGCAATGAGTTGCGTAGCTCGATTTAGCGCCGCAACTGTTCCATTGGGGTCAACGCCGCGCTCAAAGCGATGGGAGGCGTCTGTGCTCAGCCCTGTTTTTTTTGAAGTTTTGCGAATGCAAATAGGGTCAAAATATGCACTTTCAAGAAGCATTCTTGTGGTGGAATTTTCGATTTCCGAATTCAGGCCGCCCATAACGCCCGCAAGGGCGATCGGCTTTTCACCGTCGCAAATCATAAGCATTTCCTGATCAAGGCGGCGTTCCTTTCCGTCAAGGGTGATAAAGGTTTCGTCTTGCCTGGCAGCGCGCACAACAATCCTGTTTTCGGCAAGGCGGTCAAAATCAAAGGCGTGAAGCGGCTGGCCGGTCTCCATCATTACGAAATTTGTTATATCGACAATATTGTTAATCGGTTTTAAGCCGACTGAAATCAAACGATCCTGAAGCCAAAAAGGAGACGGCCCAACGGTAATATCAAAAACAAGGCTGGCTGCATATCTCGGGCAAAGGTGAGGGTCAATTATACTAATAGAGGTATATTTGGAAACGTCATCAAATGATTCCGGCAGGCGAATTTCAGGGTATGTAACTTTCTTTTTCTGCAATCCTGCGATTTCGCGAGCCATTCCAATGATACTGAGACAATCAGGCCTGTTCGGAGTCAGATCGATTTCTAACACCGGATCTGACAATTCAAGGGCTTTATTAAGCGGAGCACCTATCCAAAGATCCCGGTTGAGTTCCATGATACCATGACTGTTGTTACCAAGTCCCAATTCAAATTCACTGCAAAGCATCCCTTCTGATGCCTCCCCCCGGACTACATCTTTTTCCAGGACGGATCCTTTTGGGAAACAGGTGCCGGGCAGGGCACATGGCGCAAGCATATCCTTTCTTGCATTGGGCGCGCCACAAACAACAGGGATTATTTTGTCGCCTATATCCACACTGCAGAGTTTAAGCTTGTCAACATTGGGATGGGGATCAATATTAGCAATCCTGCCGATGACAACACTGTTTAAGTAATCATAACGGTCAGAAACGGCTTCAACTTCGAGGCCGACCATGGTGAGAGCATCCGCCAGGTCATTTACATTAATATCAATGCTAATATATTCTTTTAACCAGCTTAGGCTGACTTTCATGTTAAAATTGCCTTAAGAATCTTAAATCGTTTTCAAAATACTTTCTAATATCATCAATCCCGTATTTCAGCATGGCAATCCGTTCTACGCCCATCCCGAAAGCAAAACCTGTATAGCGGGTTGTATCGTATCCCACGTTTTCAAACACCGCGGGATGAACCATGCCGGCACCGAGGACTTCCAGCCACCCGGTTTTTGAACATACTCTACATCCATCGCCTTTGCAGATAACGCATCTGATGTCTACTTCAGCACTCGGTTCGGTAAAAGGAAAAAAACTGGGTCGAAATCTAAGGCCGGTCTCTTTGTCAAACATTTGGTGAACAAATGTTGTCAGTACCCCCTTAAGGTCGCCGAATGATACGTTTTTATCAACAAGAAGGCCTTCAACCTGATGAAACATGGGCGTGTGTGTCAAATCGGAGTCGCAGCGATAGACCTTGCCGGGTGCAATGATTCTCACCGGCGGTTTTTGCTTTTCCATTATTCGGGGCTGAGTTGGTGAGGTATGAGTACGAAGAACGATGTTGTTTGATATATAAAACGTGTCCTGCATATCTCTTGCAGGATGATTTTTTGGGATATTAAGAGCTTCAAAGTTATAATAGTCTGTTTCAACTTCAGGCCCTTCAGCAACATCAAATCCAAGTCGGATAAAAATGTCGCATATCTGTTGTGTAATCTGTGTAATCGGATGCAACGACCCTTGCCGAACGGCTCTTCCGGGCAGCGAAACATCAATCCGATCGTCTGTTTCAATATGCGCTGATTCGAGTTTGTTTAAAGCTTTTTTGAATAACGCATCAAGAGTTTTTTTTGTTTTGTTTGCCTTTTCCCCTGCCTCCGGTCTGAGTTCCAGCGACAGGGTGGAAATATTCCTTAAATATCGAGTAACAGCGCCTTTTCGACCCAGATACCGGGCTGAAATGGCTTTGATGCTTTCACTATCAGGAGCGGCTTCTAGTTCTTTGAGAGCTTCTTTCTCAATTTGCGCTATTGTTTTTTCCACTTTTGCGCTCTATCTATTTAATCATAGCTGCTCTGATGCCAGACTGGCGATTTGAGCAAATCCAGACGGATCAGATATTGCTAATTCAGCTAGGACTTTTCGGTCTATCTCAATATCGGCAAGTTTTAGCCCGTGAATGAATTTACTGTAAGATAGATTATTCATACGTGCCGCTGCATTAATCCTTGCGATCCAGAGTCTACGGAAATCACGTTTTCGTACCTTGCGGTCCCGATAAGCATACATGAGTGCCTTATCTACAGCATCGGTTGCGGTGCGAAATAATTTGCTCCGCCCCCCACGATACCCTTTTGCCAATTTTAAAATCTTTTTTCTACGTCTTCTTGACTTATAACCTCTTTTTACTCGCATAAATCTTCTCCAACGCCGGGTCCTTTGGATCCGGATCTTTACTTATGATGTTGCCAAGCGCCTATCCATTTGGGAGGAGGTGCTTTAGTACCTTTTTATTGGATTTGCTAATAATTTGGCTCTGCCTTAAAGCACGTTTCCGTTTGGTTGTTTTTTTTGTTAAAATGTGATTTGCATGTGATTTGGCAAAGACGAATTTGCCTGTACCTGTTTTTTTAAAACGCTTTGCAGCACCTCTATTTGTCTTCATTTTTGGCATTTTTATCTTCCTCACTATTTCAAACATATAGGGCGTGAGCCATAGACAGATTCAAGCTCACGCCATCTTGATGAAAAATATGTATCAATAATATCTATCTGAACCAATTATTTTGACGATTGTTTTGGCGACAGGACCATAATCATGGTGCGACCTTCAAATTTGGGATGTTGTTCAACTGATGCAATTTCTTCGGTTTCCTGAACAATCCTTGCGAGCAAATCCCGGCCCAGTTGGGAAAGGGTAATCTCACGTCCCCTGAAAACGACAGTTACTTTTACCTTATCCTTTCTCTCAATGAACTTTTTGATATGATTGAGCTTGGTCAAAAGATCATGTTCGCCGGTCTTTGGGCGCATTTTAATTTCTTTGAGTTGAAAAGTAGTCTGTTTCTTTTTTGCTTCCTGTCTCTTCTTGGTCAATTCATATTTATACCGGCCGTAATCCATAATCTTGCAGACAGGGGGAACGGCGGTGGGAGAAACTTCAACCAGGTCAAGACCAAAATCATTAGCAACAGCAATTGCTTTGTATGTAGGGATAACGCCAAGCTGATTGCCGTCGGGGTCTATTACTCTGACTTCTTTTGCTCTTATGTTTCTATTAATATTTATTCTGTTTCTGTTTGGCCTTTTTGTACGTCTTGGAATAGCTATGCCTTCACCTCCTAAACCTTAAATTGTTACCGTTAATTCCAATATAGAATCACGACAAATATGTTTCTATGCATATTCTATATTGCGGTCCATCAACCTTGATTGGATCTTGAAATATATAATAACATTAATAAATGCAAGCAAAAAATGCAAGAAAATAAATCCAATTACTGGCTGAGTGTATATCTGGATAAAAGGCTTCCACGCCAATAAGAATTTTTTGGATTTTTAAAAAAAGCCTTGAAAAGTTCCAGGCACTCTTTGCGTAAAATGTTCGGCACAATTGAAATCCGGCAATCTTTATAAAGCGGAGTCAGTTTTGTCAAATCACAACTTATGCCTCCCCCCATTATGTCTTCATACGCGTAAACGATTTCGCTGATACCGCTTAAAATCATTGCGCCCAGGCACATAATGCAGGGTTCTAAAGTTGTAAAAAGGACGATTTTGTTTATGCCGGCACTTACTTTAAGATCGACCAGACGCTTTAATGCTATGATTTCAGCATGGTCAATTTCATTTGGAAAATTTCCCGCTGTACCTTTTCTGGAACCGGTTGCCAGAATCCTGTCCTGACAAACAATTACAGCGCCTACCGGAAATTCGCCTGCAGATAGAGCTTTTCTTGCCTGCTCCAGAGCCTTTCCCATGAAGTGTTCATAGTCCATGTTGTTTCTCTGAGCTTTTTTGTTTTAATTCCAATACTCCAACACTCCATTGCTCCATATACCCAATGAAATACGATAAAACTAATCCATCCCGAAGGTGATCAAATCTTGAGCCTCTATGGGCAATTTTTACAGTCTGCAAATACTATCATCGCACGGACAACTTCCGTTGACTTCAAAAGCATATATAATTTTAGATTCCATTTCAGCCTGATCAGGTGGAATCAGATTAAAATGGATATTGGCAACAGTGTCGATGAGTTCGGCTTTGGCCGGAATCGATTCAAGACCAGATGAAATTATTTTACCTGTCGACCCCTCAATAATTTCTGCATCTTCACCGTTTGTAACAACAACAACCGGCACCTGATAAGGTGCCAAAAGTCTCGATGCTGCCAGCGCAGGGCGTTGCCGTGTCACAAGGGAACCTGGGCCGTATTTTATGATCATGCATATTTTGCCGGACAGGTTAATTGTAAAATCAATCTTTACGATAGCTTTTTTCTTTTCGGTTTTTACAAGAAGTTCGCAGCGTGGCTTAATCTGACTTTTAAGAAACCCTTTATTTAGCACAAGAAGACGAGCCAGTTTCTGCCTGTACCTTTCGTCATGAGTATCCTGGATTTTTTTTCCGGTGATAAAATCGACAAGTTCTCCGAGTATGAGGTGATGTCCTTGTGTACTTTGCAACTTTTTGTTAAACCTCCCTATGCGGACAAGCAGGCTTCCTGCTTGTAGAGAACCAAACAAGGTTGAGCCCGGTTGGCCTGTGAGCCCGTTATAAAATCAATCAATAGTTAAGGGTTAGCTCAAAAAACGGGCAAACCGGAAAACGGAGCAACGGGCTAAACCATTTATCATCAGGAATACAGCGCAACGCAGAAGTTGGACTTTTTACGAAGCCATCATTACTAAAAAGCATAAAATAAGATTTCAAGGATGTAAAGGTCCAAATATTCCTTTACAATTCAATTTTCCTGTGGATAACTGTCATTCTATGAATATTCGTGAAGAATTTGAAAAACGTGAAAAGGGTTTTATGTCTCCTTTCGGATGTTTAAGCGCCGAATCCCGGGGCCGAATGAAAAAAGAAGAGCCCTGTCCCATCCGAACGGTTTTTCAGGTGGACAGGAACCGAATTGTATATTCTAATGCTTTCAGGCGGTTAAAATATAAAACTCAGGTTTTTCTGTCTCCTTTGGGCGATCAGTACAGAACCCGTCTTACCCATACACTTGAAGTAGCGGAAATGGCAAGAACAATAGCACGCGCCATGCGTCTTAACGAGGATCTGGTCGAAGCTATAGCCTTGGCGCATGACCTGGGGCATACGCCTTTCGGACACGGCGGCGAGACGGTTCTTAAAGAAATGTATTCACGCGATTTTTCACATAAAGAACAGAGCCTGCGCGTGGTTGATATACTTGAAAATAATGGTCAGGGGCTTAATCTCACATATGAGGTTCGCGACGGAATTTTGAAGCACTCCAAAGGGTATGGAAAGATTATTCCAGATGATCCGGATGAGCATGCCTATACAGTTGAGGGGAATATTGTCCGGATAGCGGATATTATGGCATATCTTAATCATGATCTGGACGATGCCATACGAAGTGGTGTTATCAGCCAGAATCAAGTGCCTGATCCATGTATTAAGATTCTTGGACGTACGCATTCTGAACGTGCAAATACCATGATTAAGGACCTTTTATTTTCGACTAATGTGCGTGACGGCGAACTGTGCCTGCAAATGAGCGACGAGGTCTATGGCACCATGACCGAACTAAGGGAGTTTCTTTATGAAAATGTGTATCGTTCACCCCGGGTCCACCAAGAATTTGTAAAGGCCAAAAAGATTCTGTCAGAACTTTATACATGTTGTTTGGGAAACAAAAAGATGCTTCAAAGAGAACTTCAAGCAATGGAGATGGAAACGTGCAATCATCATAACCAGCCCAACGAGAGGATCGTTTGTGATTTCATTGCCAGTATGACAGACAGATACGCCCTTGATCTTTACGCAAAAATTTTTTTCCCTTCGCCACAGTTTTAATCCGATTACAGATCTCGTTAAATAGTTAAATAGTTTCCCCACTCAATTATTTGACATCTGGATTATTATGAAATTATGGACTTACTATCCAGCGTCCCGTATCTGCCATCCGGAATCGAGCATAATATATATGCTTCTTTTTTAGGCCGGCTAAAAACAATCTATGCGGCCATGGATCAAAAATACCGGGAAGCCGCCGATTATTACGGTTTTCATTGTACAGGCTGCGACGACAATTGCTGCTTCACCCGTTTTTATCATCATACCCTTTTGGAATACCTTTATATTATAGAAGGGTACAATATCCTTGACCGCGAGGAACAGATCAAAGTGAAGCGCAGGACTCTGGAAGTATGTCGGAAAACCAGTCAGGCCGATGAAAAAGGAGTGCATGTTCGACTTATGTGCCCGCTCAACTTTAACGATTTATGCCTGATTTATGATTATCGCCCCATGATATGCAGATTGCACGGTATCCCCTACCAGCTTCAAAGGCCCGGTCAGAGCGTATTATATGGTTCCGGTTGCGAAGCCTTTACCGAGCAGTGTCAAGAAAAAGAGCGCTTCAA